>NZ_KV805005.1:0-258 GCF_001811515.1 Corynebacterium sp. HMSC076G08
ACCTCACCCCGCTGGTGGACGGGCGTGGTCCTGCGCGTTTGTTAGACATGCGACCGGGCAGGTCCGCAGATGTGCTCAGCGGGTGGCTTAAGGAACGCGACCCCAGCTTCCGGGAACAGATACAGGTGGTGACCATGGATGGGTTCACCGGTTATGCCACCGCAGTCGAGGAGCAACTACCACAGGCGGATAAAGTCATGGACCCTTTCCATGTAGTGCATCTGGCAGCCGACAAGCTCACCAGTTGCCGACAAAGAC
>NZ_KV805006.1:0-27243 GCF_001811515.1 Corynebacterium sp. HMSC076G08
CGACACTGCTACCAAATAGCCGGTCGCAACATCTGTCCCAAAACAGGTTAGGCGCAGCTATGCGGCGCTGAGCTAAAAGAGTTTGAGCAATATGCGCGGCAGCAAAGGCTGCTTTGGGACGAAGTAGATTTGGCTGGTTCGCCAAAGGGCAGAGCACTTGCCCCGTTACCCTACCCCAGCTTCGGCCGGTACTTTTCCATAATCTCCTCGATGTCTCGGAACAGCGCCGGCCCATACTTCGGGTGGCGTAGCCCAAACTCCACGCTCGCCGGAATGAAGCCAGCTGGATTGCCCAAGTCGTGGCGAATACCGTCGTGCACAACAACGTGGACTGGATGACCCTCGGAGATGAGCAAGTCGATGGCGTCAGTAAGCTGCAGCTCTCCACCCTTGCCCGGTTCGATGCGACGCAAAGCATCAAAAATCGCACGGTCAAGTAGATACCGGCCAGTTGCGACGAGGTTCGACGGCGCATCCTCTGCCGCGGGCTTTTCTACCATCCCGACGACCTTCTTCACTCCATCCTCGCCGGTGTCCTGGATGTCGAACACACCGTAATTCGAGACATCCTCGGGTTCCACTTCCACAGCCAACAGCACCGAGCCGCCAAACTCTTGGCGCACACGAATCATCTCACTCATAGCTGCAGTGGGCTCGATGACGTCATCAGGAAGCATGACAGCAAAGTACTCTTCATCGCCATCGAGCACGCCCTCGGCCAATCCAACAGCATGCCCTAAGCCCAAAGGCTTGTCCTGCACAACTGCTACCGGCTGAATAATCTGCGCGGCACGCTCTACTTTCACTGCCTGTTCATCCTTGCCACGTGCGCGCAGAATCTCCACGAGTTCAGGAAACTCATCAAAGTGCCGCATAACCTCGTCCTTGTTAGGAGAGGTAACAATCGCCAGCCTCGTTGCCCCAGCCCCCGCGGCCTCCTCGGCAATCATCTCAATGCCAGGAGTGTCCACGACCGGAAGCAATTCCTTCGGGACAGTCTTCGTAGCAGGAAGGAAACGTGTACCCATACCCGCTGCGGGGACTACAACAGTGCGGACGGAAGTGGAATTAGCCATAGGTCAATCTTAGAGGACAGCACGTCCACCCACTGTTTTGGGATAGTGCCACGTCGTTACCCTGCGGCCACACATGCTTAGCGATGCACCCTGATCCCCAAATCAAATCACCTCACCCCGCACCATTACAGACTAGACTTCAAAGTCGTCTCATTCGTATGCACTAAGGATCTCTCATGCGCCGACCATCTCGCACCGGCAAAGCTCTCGTAGCTCTTGTCCTCACCGCTTCGCTTACTACAGCGCAGGTTTCCGCACCTGCGCCTGCTCAGGCACAGCAGTTCCCGTCCTTCCCCGTGTCTTCTCTTCCCCAGTTCAACGAGGAACAAGTACGCCAAGCTATTACAGCACTAGTGGCACTTGCCGCTGGCATCGGCGGTTTGGCGCTCCTTGCAGGCATCCTTCCAGGAATCGGTTCTTCCCAAGGTCCTACGCCCGCTCCCACACCGACAGAAAAGCCAACCCCCACACAGCCGAGCACCACAGCCACACCAACGACCAGCGCAAAGCCCTCCACCTCAGCTAAGCCGACCACGAGCGCTCCCGCGGCCCCGACGACGTCCGTCGAACCTTCCCCCGGCTATGCGCAACACATTGCCGGCATCAAGGACCGGCTCGCTAACAGCGAGGATAAAGCACCACTCTGGGCTTGGGCTGCACCGCGCGGACCGCAGCTCAACCTCCCAACTCATGATGGCAGCGGACAGGCCACGCATCCCTCCGTACTTTACTTTGAGAATGGTTGGAACGGCTGGAAGTACTGGATGGCTATGACGCCTTATCCAGACAGCAACGAATCCGACGAGGACCCCAACATCATCGTGTCCAACGATGGCTGGACCTGGCAGTCCCCCGAAGGCTTGGCCAATCCCATTGACGACCAGTTGGGCAGGCCCAACCCGCACAATTCTGATGCCCAGATCGTCATGGCTCCGAGTGGTGAGATGTACCTGACGTGGCGCACCGTGGACCGCCCGAACCGCTCGACCAATCGCATTTACCTGTCCAAGTCCACCGACGGCGTGCACTGGTCTGAAAGGGAAGAAATCTGGTCGGGCGAGCCACAGTTTATGTCCCAGGCCCTCATCTGGACCGGTGAAAGCTGGCGTCTCTATGGCATTTCAAACCGCGCCGGTGTGCCCAACCGAATCATCTACTTTGAAAGCGACGATTTGAAGACGTGGTCTGCTCCTCGGTACCCCAAGATCGATCCCTACGTACCGAATGGTGAGCGCTGGTGGCACATTGATGTTCAGCGATACAACGGTGAGTACATTGGCCTCGTGCACATTATCCCGAGCGAAACTGTCCAGAGGGGCAACCTGTACCTGCTTCGTTCCAAAGATGGCATCAATTGGAAGCGCTCAGATACCCCGATCATCTCCCATGAGGAATCCGGCTACCCCAACCTTTACAAATCCGCCCTCGTCCCGCACGGCAGCGGCGATGACCTCACCTTCGAGCTGTACTACTCCGGTTTCAGCGAAGGTCGCGCTAACTGGCGAATCAACCGTACCGTTGCGGAGCGCGTCAGCGTGGAGTAAGCCCTCCGTCGGCGTATCCCCGCTCAATCGGCACAGAGAGTGCCCGCACTCTCTGTGCTTCGATGTCATACTCGAATAGATAGGTCTGCGGCCCACGAACGATTCGTAGCACCCTCTTACCGTGCCCGCTGTCCTTGAAGGTGTACTCCACCTTCTCCGCTGGCCCAGCCACTACAACAGCTGTGAGCAGCCCGAAGTCTCGGGTGGCGCGCCCAAAGCCCACAGTCCACGTGTCCGTGGGTTGCTCATTGCGGAAGACAATGCCGCGAAGCCCTTCGCGGTCTCCCCGTGCCATATTCACGTCGGTGTGCTCGAAGTAGCGCGACCCTTCAATTCCGTAACGGATAAAGACCAACTGTGTTCCGTCAACCACAGAGCGAAACCGGGTGGTTTCATACTGGGATCCCACGTACTCAAACTCGGGTGCCACATTCCAGCGTTGCTCTGCGTACTCCACCTTCGGCGTGGGCTCTAAACTGTCCGCAACCACAAAAGGGCCACAGTCCGCGAAGCAAGCGCTACGTTTCCACTTCAGGCCCTCCCACGCCGTGTCTTCCAAATCGAATGCAGACCACGTTTCCTCAATCTGGTGACTCACCAACCGTGAGGCTGCCTCGGGGTTGTGTTCCTTTCCCCGCACCAGAAGCACATTGTGCGCTTGCCGGCTCTGCGCGTAATCACGCATCTTCCCCCGCGCATAACCGGGGTGGCCAGCATCCACAATGACATTCCTGCCGCGGTCCCAAAACGTCAGCGACAAATGGTCAAAATGCCCATGTATCTCACGAGCAGGCCCAAAGCGCAGGGAAAAGAAGCTTTCCTTGTTTATTGAACGGAGTTGCCCAAAACCTGAGCGTCCAAATACATACCCTGCGTCGTAAACCTTGACTCGTGGAATTTCCACACCAGTCGCGCCATTCGATAGTGCAAATTCCACTGCCCCTCCTCGCACGAACTCCGGACGCCGAGGCATTGAGTCACCAATTTCAACGAATGTGCCACCTGGGGTCAATGAATGCGCAATAAATTCTTCGAGCGGCTCCTTCTTCGCGCGCAGCGCATCTGCGCCCGGTGCCCCAAACAGCTCAAAGGCATCAACAGCGGTCTGACGCAGCCTCTCAATATAATTCGCGTATTCCGGCGCTTGTTCATTAATGGCGCCTTCCTCGTCGATCATTACTTCAAGACAAGCTTTTGCGCGCTCTGCACCGGTGGTGAGCATCGACTCATTACTCAGCCTATCTCCTACCACCATCAACGCCAGTGCCTGGGAGAGCCCATGATTCCAGTATCCATCAAAGTGCTCCATTAGCCACTTTCCGTGATACTCGATGGCCTCATGCAGCCATTCGTCTTCAGGGAAGATTTCACTAAGCGCGCTTAGCGACGCCGCCCTAATCGCCACCGCATGCCCGCCCCAAACGTACTCATCGTCTTTCCACTCAGGCGTGACGTGGTTCATCTCCCACCAATTCCACGCCACCGCCCATACAAACTCTGCGCCGGTTGAAACTTCCTCTGTCCACTCCGACTCAGGAAGCTCCGCCGCACGGTCCACTATGAAGTCAATCCAGTTCAAGGAGTGCAAGTAGAAACGCACTGTCGGGTGCAATCGCTGCTTCTCGATCTGGGGCCAGAACGCCTCTTCAGGCTCAAAATAAACCGCCGGATATGAGTGGATCACAATCATCCCGTTTAACACGCGGGACACCTTGTTGATACGCCCTAAGCCGCCAGAAATCACGATGGGACGGCCACGGTTAGGAGCGGAATAGAAAGACACAATTTTCCTTTTCAAACTTGTAAATTAAGAACGGCGTAACCGTTTTCCTAGAATTCCCAGGGGAGTCGGGAATCAAGTGCTTCCGTTGACCCAAAAGTACAGCAATAATCCAAACAACCAGATCGCACCACAACGTGCATTTTTAACCATTACCACGGCGCTTAGAATGACTGATAGTGCTGTGCTGCCTGCAGTAGATTCAGCGATTAGCGAAAACCTGCCCAGAAAGAAGAACAGGAAGCTCGATATTTAAAGGGCCCTTAAAGAAACTCCATGTGGTGATATCAGTGCCATACGCGTCCCAAAAGTCACATCTAAAGTACGAAGAGGCCGACTAGTCAAAACGAAGACTAATTCGGCCTCGGCGAAGAAAGTTCAGCTCAATTAGTGGGACGTGGACTATGGGACGCTGTGTGGGATCGGCATCGTCGTAGTGTAGAGCTCGATAAAGCGTTCCATACTGTACCGATCCTCCACGTAAACTGCACCGTCTTTGGCTCTAGCCTGAAACACCTCGAAATCGCGGCATTCCAGAACGTAATCACGCATATCTGCCAGAGACTCAAAGATGTACTGGTTTGGGTACATGTATTCAGCACCAGCCCAGGGACGAAGCAGGGTTATGTTCGATGCAGCGAACCCCTCCGCTGCTGCAACATGAGAGCCTTCCGCGTCGCTTAGGGATAGCACAAACCCCTTGTCTGCTAATTCCGTCTTGGTATCCACCCAACCTTCGAAGTGGACCGAAGAACTGAGGCCATTCGTCTCGACGAACCTCTCGCACTCTGCGAAATACTCTCGCTCTGCTGGATCATTGATCACCCATCCCAGCTCATCTGGACGGCGCCCAAAAACCGTCAAAGAATAGCGCGGATCCACTTCCTTGAGTTGCCTTAAAAGCTCTAAAGCTCTCCTGTATCCTTTTCGAATCGGGATGCTTCCGACCATCACAAGGTTGAATACCTTCGACGGATCCGAGCTAGTCACATATTCAGTCGTTTGAATATAGTTAGGAACATAGGTAACTATTTCACGGTCAAATTTAAAGACTGTCTGCGTCTCTTCAAACATGCCAGGGGCAATAGTAATGACCTTGTCAACGGAGCTTCTATAGAGCTGATTACCGTAATCCTTCGTGGTTTCAAACCTGTGGAGACGTATCGCCAATGACTGACGTGGGCTCTTATTCTTGGAATACCACACCGCATTGCCTAACATCCATTCGCAGTGGATTGAGTCAGCCCATTCAAGCAGGCGACGGCTCTTCGCTTCGTCGTGCGAATCATGACCGGACCATTCATCAACACAGACTTGATAATATCTTGACAGTTCGGGAATTGCAGGCAGGATAAACCGCAAATCGTAGCCGGCAATCAGCAAGCGAATCTTGATAGCTTCCTGAAACTCGGAATATTTCCCATCTAATACAAAATCTCTAAGCTGAGCAAACCGAGGACCATACGTAAACGCTCGAACCTGAGGCTCAAATTCGTTAAGAAAGAGGCTAAGCCTGCGGAAATCCTCTTCCGCGAATCCCCCACGGTTGAACCTAATCATGTTCTGGAAAGCCGCCTGGAGAGCGACTTGCCCTCGGAGCCCAAAGTAATCTATACCAATCTTCGAAAGAATATCGGTGGAACGACGCCACGCCGACAAGTGGTTGTCTAACTCCCGCTTTTGATACTGCTGTGTACTCGAAGTGTTAGCACCGACTTTTACCGTGTTATAACGGAAGTCAGGCTCAGAAGAGTATTGCACATTAGCCTTAATCAAAGCCCTATACAAGAAGATCGCATCTTCAGCCAGGCGTAGATCCGACGGCCACTGGATGCCCTCGTCCTCAAGAAACTTACGGCGGTATAGACCGCAGACTGTAGTGCTGTGGAAACGGACTACTTTCCGCACTCTCTCGATACGAGGCATGGTTTCATCCCACTCAGGAATGACATTCATCTTCAATTCACTTCGGCCGTCAAATCTCAGTAGAGGCGCGCGAACCACATCAGCCTGAGTCCGCTCCGCAATCGCAATCTCGGCTAGGATTCCGTCCGGCAGAATCATGTCATCCGAATCCAAGTGGAATACGTACGTTCCTCTTGCTTTCTTCAAAGCCTCGTTGCGAGGAACCGAGGGAGTCCCCGTATTGACTGGAAGCTGGATACACGATACCCATTCGCGCGTGGAGGAAAAATCTAAGACCTTTTCGTAAGTATCGTCCGTAGACTTGTCGTCAACAAATATGACTTCAAGTCTTTCCACTCGATTATTAAGATCATCAAGCGATGAAAAACACTCAAAGATCTTGCTGCTGACGTTGTAGCTAGGGACGATTACACTCAATAACGGTTCCATTTTGATCCTGTCTTAAACGCTGTAAGCCTGAACAGCTTTATCCTTGGCTCGACCGGCCAAGACAGCCGATAAACTCAGTTCCGAGACGAGAAGTGAATTCTCTGCAGACGTAGGGACTATTCGATACCTAGGCTCTGAGCTTTCGTGAGTCATCGATCCTTCTGAAATGATCGGCAGATCGATGTACTGACTGTGCAAAGCCATTTCTCCAACCACCTCAGTGTCCAAGCCCATCTCCAAAAATTCAGCTGAGCTCACCAAAACACCAAACTCAGAATCATCGAATAGTTCACTAATCGCACACTCCCCATTCAGAAGCAGTTTCTCGTATACAACTCGAATACCGTCTCTATTCCAGTTAGTCAACGCATCAGCATAGGCGAGGTTATCGATGTTCTTATCAAGGAGAATCACCTTTGGGCCTTTCCAGTTGTCTAGGGAGCTAAGTCCTTCGAAAACTCTTTGCCCCGCATCCAAGGAGGATGTAGAAACAATAACCGCACCATCGCTACTATGCTTCCGATAAGCAACTTTCGCGGTATCAAGGATCTGCTCGAAGCGTTGACGGTATGTGTGTTTTTCAAGAACCTTTATGAGATTCCTTCTCTTGCTTGCTTTCATCTGCTCGGATGACAAGCGTTTGAGGCCATGCGGATCTCGGTCAAGGTATAGAACATCGTCTCCGAAGAACTCATGTACACCTTCCGAGAAGTTAGACACCACGTAGGTGTTACAAGCCATCAATTCAAAAATGCGCCGTGCAAACATAGTTGGTGATTTCGTCTCGGTGTTAATCGTCATACCGATCTCGGAACCCTTGTAGACCTCTGCGACACGATCATTGGGAACAGAGGGCTTAATGTAGCTGCTGAACTCTTCAGGATAAAAATGGCTTTCATCTTTACCACCGTAGAATCGATCGAAGATCTGCAGCTCGTATTCCGAAGAATTAACTGCACTAAACATACGGTTCATTGCCTCACATCGCGCGCCGTGATTTGAATACCACCCACCAGCGAAATTCACTGCCTTTTTGCGCTCGGCTATTTCAATCGGATTGAAAAGTCGCGGTTGGACAGCAAACGGGAGGACATGCACGCTTGGATGGCCGTATTCTTTCCTATACCGATTGACCGATCCAAGATCTGTAGTAAAGACATGGTCAAATCGTAAAGCTGTATCCACGAAATTATGACGCTTGTCATCATAGTGCGATGGATCTTCTTTGTTCCAAAATACTGTTGGAATACCGCGACTCTTGCAGTATTCAAGAATTGACAAGAGTTCTTTCCGGTTTTCCGACTTGAAATTCGAAGACGAATACACGCGACCTTTCCAAGGACGTCTCTCTGAGTCTGCGCCACTCCAAGCGGATTCACAAAGGAATAGGTCTGGCTGAAAATCGTCCAATTGTTCGTGCCATTTATCCGGCAAGAGTGAAATCATGTCGCACTCATATCGGAAGCAATTGCTAGAAAACTCGTCCAAGATTGCAGCCACCTTTACGTCGCTAGCCTTGCGCTGAAAAGCCCACGACGAGTTTTGCTCAGTGACGTCTATCTGAACTTCGTTGCACACTTCGACCGTTCCCGACCACCGATGTAGCTCCAATTTGAGAACATGCGCTTGGGCAGGAACAGACACCGATACCCGATTCTCATTTCTCTCACCGTTCGCCGCCAAGTATGAGAAGTAGCCAAATTTGTCACTATAGCTATTCAAAAGGCGATGATCGATACGTTCGCCCTGGTCATCGTAAGCAGTTACGGCCAAAACACCGGCTCGCCGCTCAACCAAACCATTAATCGCCCCGACCGTAATCTGGATATCGGCACGTTCACACCTTTCAACTGGCAGGGAGAGTTTAAGCGGACTTGTCTCCAGCTCAATAAAGTCATAGGAAGGCAGGTTGGAAGCGATCGCCAAACTGAGTTTGCGAACCGTATGTTTGGACGATCGACGGACTACCTGAATTTCGTCAACTCGGTGTTGGTCACTAAAAATGGTGCGATCTTTGCGCTTGTTCCGCGCAGCCACATGTGAAGCTGCATAGGTCTGATTCGCGAAATCTATTCCGCCTTCGTCTCCCACCAAGCTCTGCGATAGATGCCTAAGCAGTTTCTCTGCTTGTTCGTTGCTCTTGCTAATCTCGGCAAGCTTTGCGTCGATGCCCGTTTGGGCATTCTTTATCATTTGGGTCGCGTCTGTCACTGTCAGCACATCGGCTTCTCGTTGAGCTCGACTTAACTCATTGATCTTGGTGCTGGTAGCGTTTGTGGCCTTGATGCTTTCAGATGCACATGCCTGCAGGGTCTTGTCAGCTTGCCACAACTGCAAGAGCTTCGTATTGGTACGCTGGTTCTGCCGTTCTTGTCGCGTCACGTAAGACACGATGCCGCCAGCGACTGCGACTCCACCAAGAACCGCAAGAGCGAATGTCAAAGTTAAGTTTGACTCTGCACGCCCCATAAGAGCCGCCAAAAGCAACAGGATTGCCCCGGAAACGAACATCCCGACTGTCATTATAAAAAATTTTGGTTTCTTCACGTTCTAGCTTGTCATTCTATGATTCACGGCGTACATTCTCGGATCATTCTTCCACTGGGAGAACTTTCCAGCAACCAGTGGGAAAAGCTCCAGAGCTCACTCGCATTTTTCAATGTTCAAAGAAGAATAAGCTCTACTCCAACCGGTATCCAGCTTTGCTTACGGATTTTCTTCTAGGAAGACCCTATCCCATTGGGAAAGAACAACTGCCGTATCCCATTGCGAAGCGTAACTACGTGCCTCGTTTCCAAGGGCCTTAAAGTCCTGGAACTTCTGACTTGCCAGTATAGTTTCTATTTGGTTGGGCTCTTTTAAATCGCTGGCGAACGGACCGAACACATCGTGGACGCCTTCTCGTTCCCATAGTAACGGGATACATCGGCTTGCCATCCCTTCTGCTGCGGCGAGATGGAAACTCTCTAACTCACTTGGCGACAAAATATATCCGACCCCACGGAACCAGGAAGCTACGTCTGCAGTAAAGCCGTCGAAGGCCACGCGCTCCTTCAGGATTTGCGAGGAAGATAGTCGATCAAAGAATTCGAGGTATAACTGCTTTTGCACTGGATCGTTCCACACGTGTGGGTATTCCCACGGGAACCTTCCTTTAAACCGAAGCGTGTATCGAGGGTCTACTTCGACTAGCTTTTCGAGTAATTGAAGAGCCCTGTCAGGACGTTTCAAGAAGGGAACATACCCCACCATCCCAAGAGTAAACTCAGCGTTGCGCACCTTAGGGCGGTCAAAATCATCAAGATCGATTACGTTCGGAATGACGAACGTCTTTACGCCGTCCATACCAAACTTCTCTAACGCGGTTCGTCGCACCCATTCGGAAACGAATACCATAGAGGTCACATTTTCCCACCGAACTTGCTTCATCCAAGGACCGTTTAGTTCAAATCGATGAAGCCTTGAAATAAGTCGCGTGGTAGGCGCTATATTCTGTGAATACCATCCCAAAGCGGGCCCAGCCCACTCGCAAAACACTATATCGGCCCAGTCTGCCAACTCGCGGCTCAAAGTCTCATCATGTTTGTGTAGTGTCTCCCAAGGATCTTGCCTTACTTCGTACCTGCGAGACTCCTTCAAGTGCTCCATCAACTCACCCATGAATTTCAAGTCATGGGAAGCCACAACTACCCGCAAAGGCCGTGTCTCGCTTTGCCCCTCGGAATGCGGACTGCCAATTGCACGTGCAAATGAATGGTTTAAGCGTTTTGCAGCAGCCGCCATCGAGAAATGCTCACTCGCTCTACGTGCTGTCTCCTGTGCTTCGGCTAGCTTCGGCAGTGCGAAAACTAAACTTTTTGCTACATCTGAAATCGAATCGCCAGCGTCAACAAAAAATGGATATTCAGCACCCCATAGCGCACAATGCTCCTCGGTACGATTCACCAAAGGAACAGTACCCGCTGCGCCGTATTCTAAGGCCTTCGTCGAAATTTCCAAACTTGAATCTAGAGCAGCAGTTCTCCATCCAAAACCTAAATCAGCTTTGCGGATGTGCTCCATCGATTCACTACGGGGTAGAGCTCCTAGCCACTTCACACCACTAGACTCGTCAGAATCTGCTTCCTCAAGCGCATGCAGCATAGTGTCCGCCCAAGCGGGCTCTTTAGAGTCATAATTAATTTTTGCCCCGACCACTTCCAGCACGGCTTCGACATTCAGTTTGGCAAGCTCCTTAGGAAGCTGAAGCATCTCCAAGGTTCGCCACTCACGCGCCAGCTTTCCTGCATAAACTATCCGCAAAGGCCTTTGGTGCAAGCATCGATCAACAGAATCATTGATGGGCAAGAATGCCTCATCGGGAATCATTGGAGGCATCAAGACAACTTTACCTGCAGCTTCAGGAACTATGGCTTCCAAATATGACCGAGCCGCTTCCGTTTGCGCAAATACTTTCCTAGCGGTAGTGGATATTCTCCTTAGTCGAGAAGCATTGGTGTCTGAAAGCTTGGTCGGAGGATAAGGAATATCAGTAACGTACGCCCACAAAAGCGAGGCAAGGGATTGCGACTGACTGATCTCATGACAAATGTTGAAGCCACGAGCAACAATAGCGGGTGAAGAGAATTCTTCGACGACACGCTGGATAGATTTTACGGCTTCTCCAGGGATCATACCCATTTCATCCGTCCCAGAACCGGGCTCATGAATAGTTACATTCTTGATGCCCTCGAGCGATTGGAGAAGTGTCTTATCGACAATCTGACATTTCAGGACTAAGTGAACATGATTGAAAATACGAGAGAGAACATTTGTAATCGAAACAAGCCAGATTGAGGATCCATCAATCACATTGGCGTTGACGTCCCCATAAACTACGACAGACTTCATTTGGTTCCCTTTCCTGAAACCTCCGCGATCAGTGAAACGACGGGAAGACTAAGGTCTTTCTCCCACTCCCATTGCGGCTTCCCATCTTTAACGACTACAGTTGCCATATTTCTCAGCTCGTTGGAAAAATGCTCTTGACTCGAAGATTCAACAACAATCACAAGAACCCCGGCGAGTTTTGATTCGCGAATGTATTTCGAAAGAGTCAGAAAATTGGCAGTACCTTGTGTATTTAGCACACCCGACCAAAGCCCATTTCCTAGCGCTGCCTCTTCGATAACTAGGTAAGCAGTCAGCGGGTCGGGTTCACCAAGTTCATGAGGAGCCATAAACCGTTTGACGCGCCCAAGTCCACATAGTCCTTCTTCTAAAACTGTAGAACCGACTAGTTCTATCCGCCTCTTCCTTGCAGCTTTGTCTGCCCCCCAAAGCGCCCTCAGAACAGCAGAACCATCGCTTTCCATCTCCTGCTCCGCTGCGATTCGCCCGGCCCGCTGCGCTGCAGGACGCCCTACTATTCTTGATGCAGGAACAGCTTTGGGCGCGAAAAACAGCCCTTCATTGTCGACGCCCCCACCGCGTTCCAGATCACCGGTGAGACCACTCCGAGAATTCAAAGCATCTAGGACCTTTTTCTGGCTACCTTGCTGTCTTGAGTTGTCGTGAGCAAGCAAATCCGCACTCATCTGTTCTAACTGCCGCACGCGACGAAGAATGGCGCGGTCAATCCCTTCCGCTTTCTTGATTGAGGAAATCCATAGCGCAGCTAGAAAAAACCCCAATACTAAAGAAGCTAAAAGAAGAAATTTATGAAGGTAACCACTGTCAACAAAAATTGAGAAAGCCAGAGAACCAACGATTGCAGCGCAAAGTACTGTCAGCCCTCGTCCCCGTCGGAAAAAGTCAACCATTTCTCATCCTCGTTCCCACAACTCGCTTTAACCCAGCTTCTATCTCAGTAATCGAGTGTTTTCGATGCCTATCCCTTAATTCTTCGACGCAGTGTTCGCGCATCATAATGCTTTTTCCAACAAGATAAGAGGTGCCTTATAGCTTTGTTTCAGCTCTTCCAAGTACGCGTGAGCAGGATTCTTATTCTCTCGCCCCATTAATTTAGCCCATTCTCGGTACTGGGGTGCGACAACATCAGTGGGGCCGTCTGCGATAATACGACCTTTCGAAATCCAAATAGCACGATTACAATTTCGCTCAATCTCGCCAAGTGCATGCGAAACCAGAAAAAGGTTTCCTGCTCTCCCTAAAAGCTCTTCCATGCGTGCAGAAGCCTTCGCTCCGAATGCAGCATCGCCCGTTGAAAGGGCTTCGTCAATCATTAAGATTTCGGGCCGCACAGCTGTTGAAATCGCGAAAGACAGACGCGCAGACATTCCCGATGAATAGGTCTTCATTGGGCGTTTAATCGCGTCACCCAATTCAGTCCACGATGCGATCTCCCCGATCTGATCTTTCGCGTCTTTCGGGCTCATCCCAAGAGCAAGGCACCCCAGGTAAATGTTGTGTTCCCCTGAAAGGTCAGGTTGGAGTGCAGGCGACACTCCCATAAGTGTAGGCTGTGAACGCGTGAGAATTCGCCCAGAGGTTGGGGCCAATCCACCGGAAATCAAACTAAGCAAGGTTGATTTTCCTGAACCGTTAAGCCCGATAATTCCGATCGATTCACTTGGCAAAGCAATCAGTGAAGCATCAACCAACGCATCGACAACTGTTTTCCCACGCCCTGCCCGCGTCATGCTGGCGTCTGACGAACGCCCCTGACTAATAACGTATCGCTTCGATACATTATCGACAACGACGTTTGCCCGCTCAATGTAGTTGATGTCCGGGTCCGGCTCCGTTACCACTGAAGTCGTGGGGTCTTCCTGCGATCGCGATTCTCCAGTTTTTCTCTTTGCTTCAAAATACTCACCAGGTTCAGCCGGCAACTTAGACGAGTCGAACATATTTATCCTCCGCTCTCCAAAAAAAGATAAATCCGACCACGAAAGCGCCTATGCTCCACGCGATAAGCTCTCCCCAAGTTTCAAGGCTAGGCACGGTTCGGTAAATCGAACAGTCTCGGACTGCAGTAAGAAACATATAACAAGGGTTAGCTGACATTATCTGGTGAATAGCTGAGTGTTCAGCAAACCTATCCACCGAAAACATCACGCCCGACAGGAAAAACAAACCGCTAATCACAAGTCCCAAAACGGTCTTAGCCTCTGGAACCTGAGCGGTAAGGCGAGCAGTGATCATCATTAGACCGCATCCAAAAACATGGATCAAAAGAAAGAGCGGTACCACGAGAAAAACCGTCCACGAGGGCCACGTTCCCCACTGAAAGAGAAAGGCAGCTGTCAGCGCGACGATAGCCGGTAAAACGTTATCAATCATCGATCGAAGCACGGTGGAAAACGGTATAGATGCCCTTGGGAATTGGAACGCACGGATCATCGAGCGTGATGACTGCATAAGCCCGATTCCAGAACTCATGAGTCCTGTAATCATGGACATGAAGATAATCCCAATAAAGAGAAATCCGATGAAATTCTCGACGCCTCGAGAGGTCTTGAGGAGAAGTCCGAAGAGAAAACCATAGAGTGCGACATCAAACAAGGGATTTAGCACAAGCCACAGCTGCCAAAGACGATAATCCCGTGTTGTGCGCAGCGCCTTGGCGCGTGCATCTGCGGCGATAAAATGCCGACGGGCTGCCAACTGCGAAATGTACTCTCCAAGGGTCGGGCGAGTAGCCAGCGGATGGAGACCTTCAGGGTTGACTATTTGTACGCGGCCTTCATGTCGCGCTACCTGGGCATTGAGCTCTTCGACTCCTCGCTGCGAAGTCTTGGAACCGCGCCATTTGTGGCGTGCCAATATGAATCAGCCCTTCCAGATCTATTGTGTTCGAACGTCCATATAAGTCACGAGCTTCGCTGAGGACGCTGAGAATTGCTACAGGGAATTGTACTCAGTCTGTCTAAGAAGTTCGTCGAGAACGCCACGGGCTTGTTCAACGTCACCCGCCTGCGAAGTGAAGTCAAGTGGAAGCCTTGACAGAGGCGAGCCCTCTACGATGACACCCCACACAGCTGCCCCACTACCGACGTAGTCAGCATACTTCGAGGGAAGGAATGGGTTAAGACTCAACGCTGTACCCACTGTGTTGGTGTCGTTAACAACGAGAGCGTCGAAACGAGTGGAAACGTTAAGGAATTCGAGGTACGGCATATACCCGTTTATGCAAAGGCATTCGGCTGCGGGATGATTCCACAGTTGACGACGAAGTTTTTCGGGCGCTGCGGTAAAGATGTGAAGCCGGAACTGATTCCGCACCGGATGGTCTTGGAGCGCGGTTAGAACGTCACCGATTCCGCGGTTGGCATAGAAGTTGCCAAAGTAACCGATATTGATGCGATCTGAATCGAGGGCATAGTCCGCCTCCACGAGCTGATACATCTCTTTTGTCGGCTCTGCGTGGTGCCGAATCGTCGACTTAGCGCGGACGAACTCTTCGAAGCTGGTGGGATAACGCTCCAGCATGACCTGTTGCTGATTGGAATTAGTGAAGATGACTTCGTCGGCGTACAGCAGTGTTAATAATTCAGTCAGCTCAAAGTGAGTGGCATACGAGATATTCGGCCAATCGGATCGCGTGACCATCGTCTTAAGCTTGTGAGTGGTCAATCCCCTAGTGAGCTTTCCTGGCCGAGGCTTTCCATCTACGCCAATGCAGAGTGGATCAGAAAACTCCGCCTCCCATCGTGTCTCAGGGTGGTTGTCTTTAAAAAGAGCCGCAGCCACATGAGAACCAGACCAAAGAGCGCGTGAATACATCGATTTATAGGGACCGTAGGCCTTCGCACGTTTGGCGGCTTTCCTCGCAGCTTGTCGCGCATAAGAACAGATAGCACCCCAGTGTGCAAAAGAGGCGACGACATCGAGCTCTTCAGCATGAACAAGGTAAGGATCGACGATGAGCTTTGTCGAATCATCGCGACCGCGCACGCGCCCCATATTTGCATAGAAGACGTCAACAAGCTCCGCATCATTCCGAATCACTTTTGCTGTCACGTTGGCCGACGTGTCTGCGAAGGGCGGGAAACAGTAGGAGAACACTAGTCGATTCGCTTTTTCGGTACGCAAACCGCCCCAGCGCAAACCAGAAACACCAATATCTACGGCAGTGTCGATGGCCCGCTGAACATCTGTGGGATGGGCGCGTAGGTAAGTCTCGAGGAATCCGAATTGGGCGTCCTCAAGCTTCTGAAGGGCCTGCTGCTTAGAGTCAACCTCACGAATTTCTCGGAGCTGTGCAATACATTCGAGGCGCTGCGTTACGTTGAAATCAAAGCTCTCGGCTTGGCGCGACACAGAATCATGTCGGATGGTTCTCAAATACGATGAGCTACTTGGTGCTGCTGGAACGTTGAACACGAGTCCTGATTCTTCGAGCAAGTGTGCAAAGTAGGCGACGTCCTCACCCGAGCGCAGCGATTCCTCATAGCGATAGCGTTGGGCCAGATCCGTGGGGAATACCTTGCAGGCGTTAAAGCCCAGTGCCCACGGCGCTCTCGCCACTGGAACGGTGGTTCCGCGAAGTGTTGATATACGCGCGTTGAGCGAATTCTCTTGAAGGGAACCATCATGTCCCTTATCGAGGATCGGCAGAAGCACACAAGCGCCATTGCGGGCATGCTCTAACCCCGTCTCTAGGAATCGAGGTTGAAGGGCGTCATCGTCATCGAGAAAGGTAACGAAACGGCGACCAGCACTTGTAATACCAAGGTTGCGGGCGCGGCCAGCGCCGGCGGCTTTGGTCCGTAGTACCCGTAGGTTGAGCTGCGGGAACTGATCTGCCAGATCCGGTTCTATATCTAGTGCTGCTGGCCCGTTGAAGACGACTAAGACCTCGAAGAGATCGGTGCTTAAGGTTTGATTCGAAAGCGAAGCGAGCGCCGCAGTCAGGCCCGAGCCTGCAGTGTTGGTTGAATCATTCGCATAGGAAGGAATGATGACACTTATTCCTGGGAGATTGATGCTCATCGGATCTTCTCCAACATTTTGTACAGCGACACCACCACAGAACTTGGTAGGAATTGCTTGACTGGCTTGGCCAAGGTCGCAACGCGTGAGATCACTAGTGCTCGGAGCGTCGGGGCATCGGGGGATGGTCCCTGGTCACGCGGGCCGTCATTGGACAGCGTAAGAGGCGCGGAAAGTCCCCGAAGAAAATCATCGGAGGGCCGGGACGTACCAACTGATCCCTCCACTCTGAGATGAATCCACCTTTCGGAAATATGCAATCCCGAGACGCCTAGATCTTCGCTCACTACGTCATCGCTATCAACTAGGCCACGGAGGTTGTCCACTGCTGAGCGCGGCGCCCAGTATTCGACTACTCTCCTATCCTGGATTAGTCGAGCGAGAATTGGAATTGCTTGAGCAGCGGGAACGTCGGCAAGCACCACCGGCATATTGACCGCCTGACCGAGTTCCTCCTCGCTGAAGCAAAACACCACCGTCCCATGGCTGGCGGGTAAGGGCTGGATCTGCTTTGAAGAGCACAGGAGCACTGCATAATCGGTATCGGCGGGCTTGTAATCATCAAGGGATCCAATTCTCATCGGCACGTTGTCCTTGCCCTGCTAGTTCTTTTCCGAAATGACGCTCGTTACGATCTCCCGAATGACATGTGGAACGGCTTCATCGCGTTGTTTGGCAACCCATTCACGTCCACGCGCGGATACGTGAAGCTTCGAGCGGTCTTCCATGAGGCTTATCCACATGCTTGCCAGAGCTTCTGGATCATCAGGATCCACAACATGCCCTGCTTCAAGTCTCTCAACCAAAGCGGCTGCTTCTCCTTGCACTACACCACTAATGTGGAGACCAACCGACATCAACTCATAGGTCTTGGAAGGCACCGTGCGTGTTAGGGGCTCCCATGAAGTGAGATGGACCAAGGCCGTGTCTGCCCAGTCATAAAACTCTTCTAGTCCCTCTGCGGGATAGCGATGCTCGATGGTGGCGTCAGCCCCTGTTTCTTGAATCAAGTTCCTAACAGCAAGCCACGCAGCGCCGTCGCCGACGATACGTAACCGCACCTTATAACCGCGATCCTGGGCAATTTTTACCGCTCTGACTGCATTATCGATGCGTTGTGCACGCCCCACCGTGCCAGCGTAAAGGACATGGAGATCATCCCGCTGTATTCTGCTCATATCAGCGGCCACATACTTGGTCTTTGGCGGAAACACATTACGGACGGTGCGGATAACACGTTCACGGCCGCCCCGCTTTTCAGGCATTGTGGCGCCCAAGTGCGTTGCTAAGTCCTTGGAAGTCGTGATTATTCCATTGGCATCAGTCAACGCGCGCATCATGGCTTTCTCTGTAAGAGCGGTCAAGACTTGGAAGGGGCCTTTGCTCAAGACCACCTCGCGAATCGAGCGCCTGCCCGTTCCGGAGTTCCAGTCATCTTTCTCACGCAGAAGCTCCGGCCATGCATCGCGAAGATCCACAATGTAAGGAGCTCCAAGATGCCGTGCGACCAGCATGGTGACCACCGATGTTGGAAGAGCAGGGACGGTGCCGATGATCAGATCAGGAGAAATCTCTTGAATTTGCTTCCGGTGCGTCACCTGCATTGCCAGCATCGAAGTTGCGACTGAGGCTTGGTTTAATATTCGGCGCGTCAGGGTAGAACCAGCCGGGAAGAATCCCGAACGGAAGATCTGCTCACCAGAGTTTCCTTGCTCAGCTCGGCGGCAGCCAAGGATGGCGTCTTTAGACAGCCACTGCTTCAAACGGATTTGACGTTGGTAGTGAGGTGGAGGCGCAATCACAGCCACCTCATGCCCAGCCTCGACAAGGATCTTTGTCAGCCACGACCACCGTCGCTGCGGCACGCCGTTCTCTGGGGCCCAGTACTGGGAGAGGACTAGAATCCGCATTCTACGCCGTTCTTCCTAAGTGTCGACATCCTGCGCGGGCTTACAGTTGGACCGCACAAGATGTTTCTTCAACGCCAAATACCCTTGGTATCAATAACAGTCTTGTCTTCCAGCACAGACTGATCGAGATTGACAAACTCCTTGTGGTTAACGAGGAGGAGAACTACTTCAGCAGCCGCAATAGCTTCCTTCGTGTCCTGCTTTGTCAGGTTGGAAATGTTCGAGAGAACAGCGGGGAGTTCATTGACATTCGGCTCAACGACCCGGATATCGAGCTCTGGGTTATCCACACCGAGGCGCTTCACAATCTCAAGGGACGGAGACTCACGCAGATCATCGATGTCATTCTTAAAAGCAATGCCGAGAGCCGCCACAACCGGCTTCTCCTTGCCCTCAAGAGCCTTGACAACTTGCTCAATAACCCACTCCGGCTTGCCATCATTGACATCACGTGCCAGTTTAATGAGCTTTGCTTCCTCTGGTGCCGCCGACACAATGAACCACGGGTCAACCGCGATGCAGTGACCGCCAACGCCTGGCCCCGGCTGCAGGATGTTCACGCGCGGGTGGTGGTTCGCCAGCTCGATGAGCTCCCAGACATCAATCCCCAAACGGTCGCAAATCAGGGATAGCTCATTAGCGAACGCAATGTTGACGTCACGGAAGGAGTTCTCCGTAAGCTTTGCCATCTCTGCGGTCGTGGCGTTGGTCATAAGAAGTTCTGCTGTACAGAAAGTTGCGTACAGATCACGAGCAAGCTCGGTGCCCTTGGGGGTCAAACCACCGATAACACGGTCATTGTTTTCCATTTCTTCCATGATCTGACCCGGAAGAACTCGCTCTGGGCAGTGAGCTACGAAGATGGCGTTGTCATCTTCATCGTTAAGGGACAGATCTGGTCGAAGCTCAATGAGGTGCTTCGCCATATCCTCAGTAGTGCCCGGAGGTGAGGTCGATTCCAGGACGACAAGCGCGCCAGGACGAAGGTGCGGCGCAAGCGCCTCAGAAGCAGCACGAATGTACTTGGTATCTACCTTGTGATTGTCCTGGAAAGGTGTTGGCACGCAAACAATGTAAGCGTCGGCTTCGACCTGCTCAGCTTGCGCGACGAGGTTTCCTTCCCCCACTACCTTGGTCAGAAGTTCTTCGAAACCCGGCTCAAAGAACGGCACCGTGCCTTCATTGATAAGCTTGACAAAACGCTCATTTACGTCAACACCGACGACTTTAACGCCTTTTGAGGCGATAAAAGCTGCCGTAGGCAGACCGATATATCCGAGGCCTACAACGCAAACTTTGTCAAAGCCATTGGCAGCATTTTCCTGAGGCGCCATCTTTTACCTTTCTCGCTACTGTGCTCAGTCAACGGTAGCACGGGGAGCCGTAAGACAAACGAGCCAGCCTCACTAATAGAAAAATCGATCACAGGTTTTTGACTTCCCTCCGGTTAGTTTCAATGGATGGGGCTATGCCCGCTGCCCGCAAAAATGCCTCATGGCGCCTCGGCACGATAAGCTGACGGACTATGGCTCTGAGGAGAAACTATGCGCGCTACGGCGCTTCAACTACTTTTTTCGATTCCGTAGAGGAGTTTCTCTACTCACCCGTGCCCGCCAGCTCTTCCGAAGAAGCTGAGGCCATTTCGATTCGCTACGGCGCTGCATTCATGGATGTGCTCGTTGAGGATCGTGGCGCCGATGTCACTATTGTGCTGTTTCACGCGGCCATCAACCCAGCGAAGACCTCTCTCCCAGTCTTCATTGGGAAGCAGATGGTCGAAGGCATTGATGCCAACTTGGTGTATATCTCCGATCCCTCGCTTGATCGGGGCGCAAGTATTGGGTGGTTCACAGGTGATGAATCACGCCCATTTCAGGAGGACCTTACTTCGTGCCTATCGCATATCTTCGCCAGCTTCCATCCTGATGCACCTGTCGGGGAGCTGGGCAAGAAGGCAATCTTCTTCGGCGCATCAGCCGGCGGCTTTGCCGCGCTGTATTTCTCGCGCCGCTTCCCCGGTTCATTAGCCGTAGTGTCAAACCCTCAAACCCATATTGGACGCTACCTTGAGCCGCAGGTAAAGGCGTACCGCAAGAAATGTTGGAGTAGCCGGAAGCTTTCCGAGACCACCATGACCTTCGACTTGGTTACTGAATACGGCAAGGGTTTTGGGAACTACGTGGCTTACCTTCAAAACGAGGATGATGAGCTTCACTACACCCAGCATTACCTTCCGTGGTCCCAGGCAGTGGCTGAGCGCTCACAGCAGTGGAGGCTTCTCCTCGGGGATTGGGGTGAAGGTCATGCACCTGCCCCACAAATGCTTCTCACCGGAATTCTCGGCTACGCAGCATCACTAGCTGGGGATTGGGAGCGCCTCTTCGAGGACGAGATGTTTGCCAGCTCAGACTAGGGCCGCCGCCTAGTTGCGTAGCTTCTTGTTCAGCTGGTCCAAGCGCGCGATGACTTTGTTGGAACGGTCCTCCCCGAGAACGCTGCGCATGTTAGCCACGATACTGGTCCGGTTCTGATAGACGCTGTCGATGGCTTGGGCAACTAGTCCACGCACACCTTGACTTCGAGCTGATTCCCAGTCCTCAGTGCTGACGAAGCGTGCTTTCCCGCCTCGCTGTTGCATGACCAGTTTTTTGACCTGGACCCCTTCGGCTCGCTCGCTTTGTGCCAGAATACGGAAGCCACGAAGGACGTAGCCGTGCTCCAAATGTAGGCTCACCAAGGTTTGAAAAGTTCCGCTCTCCGTGGGAACGTACGCGAAATGTCCGATGCTCGGGTTATTTGAGGCAGCAAACCCTTCGACCGTCTTGTAGGAGGGAACGCGCCGACCACGGGAATCCTCGACCCACAGGCTCACAAGGAGCTCATTATCAAGTTCCCACTCTGACTCTCCGTGGATAACAAAGCTGACGTCCCCGCTGGTGGGCTGAAGAAGGTAGTGCTGGCCACTGCCAACGGTTTCATCAATGCTCAGCGGCGTGCTTGTATTCTGCATCTGCTTGGCCACCGTGGGAAAGGATGCTTCAAGGGCAGCGACATCCGTAAATGGTGGGAACGCCGCCATGTTCTCCATGAGGCGTGCCATGACCACGCCGGGCTCATGGCGCATGGCATTGTCCTGGCCCGCGTGGATCGCGCGCAAGTAGCCTACCTGGGAGGCGTCCAAAATCACTGGCGCATATCGGTCTGATTTATCGTGCGGCCCGCTTTGGGGTTCCACGACGGTGCCGTCTTCCTTCACAGCGCAGACGGACATGAGGCCCATCGAGTTCATAGGTGTGTGGGCTTCGCGCAGGTGGAAGAATTGACCATCTGCATAGACCGCCTCGATGCCGAGCGGCATGCTAACGAGCATGCCTTCAAACTCGGGCTTGATATAGGGCGCTGTGGTTTGGAAATAGTGAGCGGACAAGACGTCATCGTCATCTAGCCGGTAGCGCCCAAACGTGCCCTTAAACCCAATTCCTTGGACGTAGCGGCGTACTGCGGTCCATCCGCTATCACCATCTGGAAGCTCGTCGAGGTGCAATACGTCGAAGCTGTCCGCTGCCTCCTGCAGCTGTGCCTTGAACTTCTGCGGCAAGGATTCAGAGAAGGAGACAACGTGCTTCACGTCGAAGCCTTCAGCGGCTTTCGCAAGTGTTGGCACGGTGTGGTTGAGGAAAATGTCCGTGCGCAACGACAGACGTGCATCGTCGTAGAGGTAGTCGCGGTACTCGTCTTCCGAGAACCCAGTCTGATCATTGCTTGCTCGCCACGACGCCGAATCGGGGACGAAGAGACTAAAGCGAGTGTGTCCAACAAACATGAAGAAACCTCTACCTCTTCCCTGCGAGCGTTACCTGATGACAGTCTAGCTTTGCTTGAAACAGGACTGAAAGGCGCCACACTACGTACATTTAAAATGGGTGTTGTACAGGCGATTTGTGTTCTCTGGAGAAGACCTTATATAGTTACATCTCGTTGCACGGAGCAAGGCCACTTGCCCAGCAGCATACGCATAATCCTCCATAGCTCAGTTGGCAGAGCATTCGACTGTTAATCGAAGGGTCACTGGTTCGAGCCCAGTTGGAGGAGCAATTAAGCCGCCTGGCAACAGGCGGCTTTTTGCTTTAAAACCATCCCCGCGAAGGGTTAAGGGTCAAAATGTGTGTCTGGTTCGGCGTGTCGCTGGGGCTAGATTTGACAGCTTCCGGGCCGGCCGACTAGGCGTCGACGGTGTTAGTGAAGTCCTAGTCGTTGGGATAACCAGTACGGCCGACGGTGCACGAGAAAACGCCGGCCGGCAACAACTACAACTACCACGCCAGCGTTCCAACGTGCGCGACACTAGAGCCATTTCATTCAGCTAGTTCCGTTCAGGGTGTCGGCGCAGCGCAGCAGGCGATAGGCTGGGCAGGTACGGCTGCATTGGTGACATCGGGGTGAATCTTGTTGGCGGAGAATCACTTGGTCTATACCGCCATCGGTCGAAGCCTCAGCCGTTCGATTCGTTGCATCTTGTATCTCCACCGCAGGGTTAGTGTGGTCGATTTTTGGCAATGAATCACCACATCGCCCGTTAACTACCACAGGTTGGCAGCCGCACCGTGGATTGGGCATCCCAGCCCCAGATAAATGCTCCCAAAGCGTATATTCTGCGAGACCCTACAGGTCAGCACCTAAAAATCCCCGATTCCAGCCACGCTTTTGACCCTTAACCCTAAGCTGGACTTAAGAGACATTTCGTGTGGATTTAGGAGCGCACGCCGCAGCCTTTTCCTATACCAAAGCTCGGATCCCATCCATTATCGATATGGATGTCGCATGTGGCTGGTCGCCCGCTTGGACGGCCGCGTCGTGAGAGCTTTCCCTCACCCAGACAGCGCCGGGTAGCAGCCCACTGCCCCCACAGTAATTAAGTATGAGATCCAATGACTTCCTTTTGAATAGCATCAGCTTGAGCTTCGTAGAAAACGCTCGAATAGTGAAATGGACTTATCCCCCATCGATGCTTTTCATCCGCCAAGAAGGTAGAGTCCGGGTACTCAAGAAATCTAATGTTGTCGTCTCTCCCACGAGCTGCGATATCATATAGGCGCTGCAGTTTAGCGTTTTGCTTAGCAATGAGTTTCTGATCCGGCAAGAGACCTCCCGCCGAGGAATGCGTAGCCCAAAACACTTTATTAATCAATAGCGCCTTTTGACTCAATGCTGAAGTAAAGAACTTCCACCCTTTTTCAAAATTCATAAAGTACGATTCCGAAAACACGTCGATTGATTTCCCTCCACGCATGAGTCCAGTTGCGAGATATTCGGGGCTTTCGGTGTACACACTACGCGACCCCACGAACAAAGGAAGGCGCTCGTCAATATAGTCAACCAAGATAGTAGAACCTGCCGCTAATTGTGCGAGCCTAATATTCGCTTTACTAAGATCACCTTCTACCATTCTTCTCTGAAATGGGCTTGGATTAAGATCCAGATGCTCTTTTTCGTGGTAAATAGGCGGTAAATGAAGTGTCGAATAACTGAAACGTGCTCTATAACCTGCAAGCGGAATTTGTACATATTCAAAGACATCACGCGAAACACAGCTTCCCATAACGAACACCGCATTTTCAAAATCGTTTCCGTCTATGGAAAAATAGATTTCAGAGTCTGTATACCACCGTCGAAGAAACATACTCAGACTCGACAGACCTTCCATCCAAAACTGTTTTTCGAATCGCTCAAGTTTCCCAGTACCAATAAGATAGAAGAAGTCAAAACCAGCTGGAGAGCGCACAAACCCGCTGGGCGTAGGCCCTTGCCCTTGCTCGATCCCAACGACGATTCGCTGATCTTGCCTTGCAAAGAATTGACCCGAAATCCGAAACACCCCCTCTGACTCGGAGCTCAAATCGAAGCTCAAGCTACTGTCTAGGGCAAAGAGGCTTTGACTTGTATTCATGATTCCTTCAATACTTCCTTTTAACAGATGCGATTCAATTGAAGTCACGGGACTTCATACGACAATGCATTCAGTTGCAGTTCTACAATAAGTCACGGTCGAAGGTCCAAGCATCTCGAGACACTCTCAGCTAACTCATTTTCCCAAGCTATAGTGCAATCTTGCTCGACACTGTCACACAAATGTACTTAGCATCGGAATCAAATTGAATCATGCGCATCTTGATCCCCAGCCAGTTTGAAGCACCTGTACTGCAGTTACCATTGCGACAAAGAGGGATTGGCCGCTATGCCAAAAACGTGTTCTGTCGAAGCTGTGAAGAGGACAGCCCATCCGATCACTGAACTGATCCGCCAGAAGATCCGATTACTCCAGCATACTTTCGAGGAAGCAGGCGACTTCCGCTTAATAGTCCCCACATGTTGAAAACTTGCTACCGCGGTGGACCCGCAAACTGAGACCATGCGAGATTTCTTTTTGCATTCCTATTCAAAGAAGAAGCCAAAGTCGCTACGTAGTTCGGAATAAGATCAATGAGGATGTTCACCAGGTTTGGTGCCTGGCGTGGTTTGCGACTAGGTATCCATACTTGTTCATCGACTCCCAGGATGCCTCACTACATCGAAGTGGTAGGAGGTCGTCGAGTACGATACGACGGCAGGCATCCAGTGCAACATTGTTAACCAACTCCCGTCCCACACCGCGTGCTTTGGCTGTGACCGAAACGCTCATATGGTCATTGACTAGGCACTGCAAGACTCAGTGAGGGCGCTTCGCTCCGCCATCCGCGCGAGCCGGTATGGCCTAGAAGAGCTTTCTCACACACGACATGGCTGTACACAGGAATCTGAGGCGTCCTACTTGCAGCCTGGCGGGAATCCCACAACGGGAAGAACGGCGAGTCGACGGGCCGCGAGGTCGCGGGGCATACCTGACTACTCGCAGTCCGGGCACACGCGGATGGCGGCTATTGGCCTGTCCTCGATGATAGGAAGGCGACCTACTTCAGGCACTGGTGATGGCAAGACCGATTTCCATGGTACGGCCGAAAGTGTAGGCGACGAGCCGGTTTCCAGAAGGCTTCACAGCACAACTCCTTGGCGTGTTCAGAAGACTGCGCACGAGCTTTCGTCTTCGCACCGGGTGCCCCCCCTGTTATGATGCCCTCTGAATCCGTCGTGTTCTACTTCACCCCGCTTCGCACCCCGTAACCATAAATGCCACTTCACCGACAGTTTCAAATGCCCAATTCCAAATACCCTTTAGCCCATAAAACGCCTTTACGCTTGCATTACTCCCCATTTTCAGCATCCGCCATAAGGCCGACTCATGCTATTATTTACTAGAACACTGCGGGTAAATGCTCGCGTAGCTCATAACGACGGACTATAGAAGGATTTCAGAATGGCATTCGTAGGCACTACTCGCTTCAGTATTTACGATCCTACATCTCCAGCATGGAAATCAACTTCCGCTTTTAATTCAGCCAAAGACTACTTTGACTATCTTTATTCCCCCGAACGAATCGAACCCCGCCTGCGCATTCTTAGCAAATTCAGTATTCCACTCATTTCGATTGCGGCGGAAAAGTATCCAATTCGTCATCTTATTCGATATTCGACTGAGATGCCTGAAAAATACATCTCACAGCTGAAGGAGCTCTCAAGCAAATATGAGTTTATCATCCTAGAGCCACATACCGACGGAAAGAGTAAACTGAATCCCTACAAAATTGGACTCGACTTAGCCGGAAGTTCCAAAGCTTTTGGAATCTACAGACTCGACGACGACGATCTTCTAACTCCGGATTTTTTCGATCAAACCGCTAGATACCTATCGCCCGCATTCGCAGGAATGAAGGTATCACTTGCGTTGGGTATTACTGGTCTTTACAACGGGGAAGAGTTCAGCACTTTCCGACAATGCTATCGACCTAAAATTGCAATCGGCTTGCTCGGAATCTATGCCACAGATAGCAATGGCCGATTGATTTCGCCTCCAGATTCGTCTCACCACCTTGCCGATAGATTTGGCCCAGTCATCGTAAATTCCGAACGTCCATCCTATTTTTGGACCCGTCATGTGGGCCAAGACACCACATTCGACGCAACAAATAAGGACTTGGAAATCATTCGTGAACTCAATTATTTCGACTCACTTCCACCGTCTTGGAATGTCGAAGAACTCTTTCCGACCATGCGAGGAACAATCAAAAATCGCAAACGGTTGGAGCTCTTTAAAGGGAATCCATCTATCAACTCGGGCGATTTTGTAAAAATCTCCCCCATTAATGGAAACTTCACTCTTCGCATCGATGCCTCATTCAAGGAAGACGTAGGTCCTAATTCGGCACTCATTAAATTTAGAATCAGTAATTCCACAGATAATACCCTTCTGGTTCCAAGCGAAACCCCAATTAATGGCCTATCGGTATCACCATATTCCTCAATTGGATATTTCCGCTACATTAAGACCAATAGAGGAAGAACTACCCAGGAAATCAGCATCAATCTTCCGCATGACTTCACAGTTGAAGAAATTGGAATTCAACCATTTGGTATTAAAGCGCACCCCCTCGAGCTTCATTCTTTAGAAGTCATCACCGACGAGTAGTTATTTCAAGGATCGATGAGTTCGGGCAGTCAGTTCACGACGTTTACTGGCCCTTCCGGTTTTAAAGTGCGTTGATTTTGTC
>NZ_KV805007.1:0-121140 GCF_001811515.1 Corynebacterium sp. HMSC076G08
AGCCGGGCAAGCCAGGTGAGCCGAACGAGCCGGGCAAGCCGAACGAGCCAGGAGAGCCTAACGAGCCGGGCAAGCCGAACGAGCCGGGCAAGCCGAACGAGCCTCGTATCCCTGAGCTCGGTGGCTTGTGGCCGCTGCTCATTCCGCTGGTTCTTTTGCCGCCGGTCTTGAGTCACTTCTTCAAGCCGCCGCATGATCCTGCACTGCCGCAGAAGCCTTTCGAGCCGCTGAAGCCGCTGGATCCGAAGGCCCCAGGCGAGGCTCCGCAGCAACCGCAGCCGGAACAGCCGCAGCCGCAGGCACCAGGTGAGGCAGCGCAGCCGAGTGCTGTGGAGTCCAACAACAATGCTCAGCCGAGCCAGAGCGACAACACCACTCGCTCTACTGGCAAGACCTCGAGCACGAAGGACTCCAAGAAGAGTTCCTCTTCTAGAGCCCTGGCGAATACCGGTGCAAATATCCTGTGGCTTCTTGCCGCAGCATGGGCACTGATTGCTGGAGCAGTACTGCTTCTGCGTCCTGGTCGCCGCAAGGAGTCCTAGTCCGCTAGGAAGCTTCAGGGCCGGGTTGCCCTGAAGACACGGTTTACTAAGCCGTGAATGAAACGCCCGAGCATTAGCTCGGGCGTTTCTCTTTTGACTAGTTCATTGTGCTGGTTCGCTTCCGTTGTTGAGAGCCAATGCCGTGTATTAGGGCAGAGCCAAGACTGTGGGACAGGGAAACGGCGGATACCGTATTGATTGACCCGGTGACGTCGTTCGCTCACCTCGGCACTGGGGCTTAACTAGTGGCGCGCGTCCTTACGTGTGACTGTATTCGCCGCCTTCGTTGCTTCACCTGTGGCATCCCGTCCCGGTGTTCGTCGTCAAAGAAACCACCTGTGGTGCTGCCTTTCATGCAAGCCTCCCTTCGCGCTCGCGGGGGTGCGTCGGGAGGCTGATTGAGGTTCCACCGTGAGCGCGAAGGGGAGGGGCGCGGTCATGGTCGCGGGGGACTGGTTAGTCGATGTGACACTGGAAACTTTGCCATTGCACTTGCACGCAAGGTCGTTGCGGTGCCCGCCCGCGGCGGTTCGGCTGGCTTGGAGCCCTCGTCCCTGGTCGTCTTTCTAGCGAAATAAAAGGCCCCGGCCACCACGCTCGTAGTGAGTTCGTGGTGGCCGGGGCCTTGCTAGCGTCGCTGTGCTGTGTGCCAGCGCCTGGGGCTTAAGCGCCTTTAGACGTCGAAGGCTTCCTCCAGCAGGTTCTTCTGCTCAATCTGGTGAACCTTCGCGTTACCGGTAGCAGTCGAGGACTGCGAGCGGCGGGAGACGCGGACCATCTCCGGCATATCCGGGATGAGGTCGCGCAGGTGCTCGTTGTAGAACGGCCACGGGCCCTGGTTGGCCGGCTCGTCCTGTACGAAGCGAATCTGCGTTGCGTTCGGGTAGGCCTCGAAAGCCTCACGCAGGCGGTTGAACGGAATCGGGTGGAGCATCTCCACGCGCACGATGGCGATGTCGTCGCGGCCATCGGCTTCCTTCTTCTTGGCCAGCTCCCAGTAGAGCTTGCCGGAGACCAGCATGATGGTCTTGACCTTGTCGGTATCGCCGACCTTCTTGCCGTTGATGTCAACGTAGTTCGGGTCGTTGATGACGGACTGGAACTTCTTGACCTCAGTGAAGTCCTCCACAGAAGAGGTCGCGGCCTTGTTACGCAGCATGGACTTCGGCGTGAAGACGACCAGCGGGCGCTTCATCTCACCGAGTGCCTGGCGGCGCAGCAGGTGGAAGTGGTTAGCCGGGGTAGACGGCTGGGCCACGGTCATGGAGCCCTCAGCACACAGCTGCAGGAAGCGCTCAATGCGGGCGGAGGAGTGGTCCGGGCCCTGACCCTCGTAGCCGTGCGGCAGCAGAAGGATCAGGCTGGAGAGCTGGCCCCACTTGGCCTCACCGGAGGAGACGTACTCATCGATGATGGTCTGCGCACCGTTGGCGAAGTCACCGAACTGTGCCTCCCAAGCCACGACAGCATCCGGGTTACCCACGGTGTAGCCGTACTCGTAGCCCATGCCAGCGAACTCGGTCAGCGCGGAGTTGTAGACCATGAACTTGCCGCCATTGCCCTTGGACTCAGCCAGGCGGGCAACCGGGTTGTACTCGTTGCCCGTGCGCGGGTCGAAGGCCACAGCGTGGCGCTGGGTGAAGGTACCGCGGCGGGAATCCTCACCGGCCAGACGCACGACCTTGCCGGCGTTAGCCAGGGAGCCGAAGGCGATGAGCTCGCCCCAGCCCCAGTCGATGCCGCCCTCACGAGCAGACTTCTGGCGGTCCTTGGCCACCTTGGCCACACGCTTGTGGTACTCGAAGCCCTCCGGAGGGGTGCCGTAGGCGTCACCGATCTCGGCGATTTCCTCGGCGGTGATGGAGGTATCCAGACCACGGGTCAGCTCCTGGGAGGAGGTGATACCGGTCTGTTCCTTCGGGCCAGCCTCTTCAGCCTTCTTGTGGTCGGCGAAGACGGACTCCATCTGATCGTGGAAGTCGCGCGCAGCTGCCTCTGCCTCTTCATCGGAGAGGTCACCACGGCCGATGAGCTCCTCGGTGTAGCGCTCACGAACGGACTTGTGGTCATCGATGATGTCGTACAGCAGCGGCTGGGTCATGGACGGGTCATCGGCCTCGTTGTGGCCGCGCAGGCGGTAGCACACGAGGTCAATGAAAACGTCCTTGCCAAAGCGACGGCGGTACTCGGTAGCGAGCTTGCCCACCCAGACAACAGCCTCCGGGTTGTCGCCGTTGACGTGGAAGACCGGGCAGTCGAAGCCCTTAGCCAGGTCGGTGGCGTAGTGCGTGGAGCGGCCGGAGTCCGGGGTGGTGGTGAAGCCCACCTGGTTGTTGACCACCACGTGGACGGTACCGCCGGTGGTGTAGCCGCGCAGCTGTGAAAGGTTGATGGTCTCCTGGACCACGCCCAGGCCGGTGAAGGATGCATCGCCGTGGAGCATGATCGGCACAACAGTGTGGCCCTCGGCGCCCTTGTCCAGGATGTCCTGCTTGGCGCGTGCGATACCTTCCATGACCGGGTCGACGGCCTCGAGGTGAGACGGGTTAGCAGCCAGGGTGACCTTGATTTCACCGTCACCAAACATCTGCAGGTGCTCGCCCTCAGCGCCCAGGTGGTACTTCACGTCACCGGAGCCGCCCATCTGGCCGCCCTTGTAGTTGCCATCGAACTCGCCGAAGATATCCGCCAACGGCTTGCCCACGATGTTGAAGAGCACGTTGAGGCGGCCGCGGTGCGGCATGCCGATGACAACTTCGTCGAGGTCCTGGCCAGCGGCGGTGTCCACGATGGAATCCAGGAGGGCAATGAGGGACTCAGCACCCTCCAGGGAGAAGCGCTTCTGTCCCACGTACTTGGTCTGCAGGAAGTTCTCGAATGCCTCAGCGGCGTTGACCTTCTGCAGGATGTACTTCTGCTCGGAGTTGGTCGGCTTCGGCATACCGGCCTCAATCTGCTCCTGCAGCCAGCCGCGCTCATCGCGGTCCAGGATGTGGGCGTACTCGGAGCCAACCTTGAGGGTGTAGGCGGCGCGCAAGCGGCTGACCACCTCACGCAGCGTCATGGTCTCCTTGCCGCCGAAACCGCCGACGTTGAAGGTGCGGTCCAGGTCCCAGATGGTCAGGCCGTGGGTAGCCAGGTCCAAGTCGCGGTGATCCGGCCAGGGCAGGCCCGGTTGCTTCCAACCCAGCGGGTTGATGTCCGCGAGCAGGTGGCCACGGGAGCGGTAGGCCTCGATGTACTGCATGACGCGCGTGTTCTTGTCGACGCCCGTGTTGGGGACGTCGGCAGCCCAGCGGAAGGGCTGGTAGGGAACGCCCATCGATTCGAAGAGCTCATCCCAGAAGGCATCATCCAGAATCAGCTGGCCCACGGTGCGCAGGAACTCACCGGACTCCGCGCCCTGAATGACACGGTGGTCGTAGGTGGAGGTCAGGGTAACCAGGCGGCCGACGCCGAGGTCCGCCAAGCGGTCGGCAGAGGTACCGGCGAACTCTGCCGGGTAATCCATGGAGCCCACACCGATGATGGAGCCGGAGCCCTTGGTCAGGCGGGCGATGGAGTGGCGGGTGCCGATGCCGCCCGGGTTGGTCAGGTTGATGGTGACTCCGGAGAAGTCATCCATCGTCAGCTTGTTCTTGCGGGAGCGGTCAACGATGTCCTGGTAGGCATCGATGAACTCGGAGAAGGTCTTGTTCTCCGCTTCCTTGATGGCAGCCACGACGAGGGCGCGGGAGCCATCCTTCTGCGGAAGGTCGATGGCCAGACCCAGGTTGACGTGCTCCGGCTGGACGACGGTGGGCTTGCCATCCTGAAGCTCGTAGCGCACGTTCATATCCGGGTGGATCTGCACGGCCTTCACCAGCGCGTAGCCCAGGATGTGGGTGAAGGAGATCTTGCCGCCGCGGGTGCGCTTGAGGTGATCGTTGATCATCGCGCGGTTTTCCCACATGAGCTTGACCGGGATATCGCGCACCGTGGTAGCGGTGGGGATCTCCAGGGACTCGTCCATGTTCTTGGCGATTGCCTTGAACATGCCCTTGAGTACGCGGGAGCCCGGCTCCGGTGCTTCCTTGATGCGGTCCAGCGGGGACTCAGACTTCTTCGCCGTCTTCTTCGCAGCCTTCTCGGCGGCGGGAGCCTTGGAATCGCTCGGTGCCTTAGCACTCGGAGCAGCGGAAGACTTCTCCGCAGCCTGGACCTTCTTCGGCGCGGCCGGTGCCGCGCTCTTCTTCTGGGTGGGGGTGCTGGATTGAGCGTTCGCAGCCTTGGACTGTGCGGCCGACTTCGGTGTCCCGTTGGCCTCAAAGTACTCGCGCCACTCCTTGTCTACGGAGTTCGGGTCCTTGGAGTACTGCTGAAACTGTTCGTCAATCAGCCACGCATTCGGGCCATAGATGCTCGAGTTGCTCACGGCAGATGCTCGCCTCTTTCTGTGCTTCTAAGTTTGTCTTTGTTCGACTCTAGTAGGCCAATCCACGGGTGCGAAAGGCACCCCGAAAAGTGTCTCCCCATATGATACGGCCCTTGTAAGTTTGCTCACTACCCTGGGCGGGTTTCGCCCCTTTTATTCCCCCTGCAGGGGGGAGAGCTGGGTGCCCGCATGGTTGATCACTTGGCGTCCCAATTTACGGTTGGCGGTCGTTCCCAGTACCGCGCCCACACCCATCGGCAGCAGCTTGGACACCCATGCCCACTTGAGTTTCTTGGTGGCCTGCTTCATGAATAGCTTGGTCAAGCGGCCGTTGAGACCGCTAAGGGTGGGGCCGGAGAATCGCGAAAGAGTAGCAGCGGAGGTGACTCCGGAGAGCGAGGTTGCATCACCCACAAAGGTATCGACCAATGCGCTGCCTTGAGAACCAGTGAGCACCACTAGGACCAGGGCGCGGCGGCGTTCCTTGTCCCGGATGTTGTCACCGCGCAGGTGCGCGGAAGCCAGGATGTACCAAGCAGCCGCCTCGAGGAAGACCAAGGATTCCGCGCCAATAGTGGCTGCACCAGTGACCAAGCCGATGCCGGGGATAGCCGCGGAGGCGCCCGCGGCAGCACCCGTACCGGTGATGATGTTCATGAAGTGCTTGTCGATGAGCTCTTGCAGCTCCGCCGGACTGGCGTCGGGGTTGCGCTTCTTCACGCCCTCGACGTAGTTGATGATGACAGACGACTGAACAGAAACGATCTTGTCGATGGCCCCCAGGAATCCTTTGGTAATGCGGTTGGCTTCATCGACCTCTAAGGTGCCCACGGCCTCTGCTGAGCCGGCTTGATCGACCGATGCTTCCCGGCGACTAACTGCCTTATCTTTGCTGTCCTTGCCAAAGACTTTGTCCGACATTGTCTCACCTAACTTTTTAACTAAATCTGATTGTGAATCTGAACTGTATGTTTACCACCGTATCGAAAACGTTTTATTCAGCGCGCCAGCAGGTTAGCGCATTAGGGTAAGAGGCATGAGCGAGTTTGAGCCTTCCCCCTCGCGTGAGGTCGGCGCAGCAGCGGCGCGCTTGCTTGCCGAATCCCTGCATGCCCGTGCCCGCGCCGCGCAGGAGGCGGCACGCACCGCGCTTGCCGACGACCTCACGGTACTCACCACAGGAGGTTGGGTGCGCGGTTGCATTGAGGAAGATTTGCGCCCGGACCGCCCGATTTCTGCGCCGGTGCGCTCGTGGCGTGGCATCCCTTTCGGCGCTGATACGTCTGGGGCCAACCGTTTCATGGAGCCGCGGCCTGCCCCGGCGTGGGAAGGGATCCGGGATTGTCGCGAGTTCGGGCACGTGGCCCCGCAACCGGTCTATTCCTGGACGGATCGCATCGAAGGCGCGGAAGATTGCTTGACCCTCGATATTGTCCGCCCACACCGCAGCGTCCCCTCGGACACTTTGGCGAGTTCTGGGGCTCCGGCGACTTCTATGGCAGGGGAGAAGCTGCCCGTCGTGGTGTATCTGCATGGCGGCAGTTTTATCGTCGGCTCCTCCCACATGCTGATGCTGCGCGGCTTCGAGTTCGCAGCCCAGATGGACGTGGTCTATGTTTCGGTGAATTTCCGCTTAGGCGCTTTGGGCTACCTTGATGTCCGCAGCTTGGGCGGAGAGGCCTGCGCCAACCCGGCTGTGGCGGATCAGGTCTTAGCGTTGGAGTGGGTGCGCGAGAATATCGCTGCCTTCGGTGGGGACCCGGACAACGTCACGCTCATGGGCGAATCCGCCGGCGGCGCAGCGGTCCTGACACTCATGGCGGTGCCGCGTGCAGAAGGGCTGTTTCACCGCGCGATTGCGCAGTCGCCGCCGATAGGCATGATTCATTCCCGTGCGCAGTCGGTGTTTTGGGCCCGCGAGCTGGTTCACAAGATGGCCTTGCCGCGCGATACCACCGCGGATGATCTCCGCCGCGAGGATTTCGCGGACTTGGTGCGCTCCGGGCAGTCCATGATGTGGCGCGCGGGCGAGTTACTGTACCTGAACTCCTGCTACGCGCCGACTGTCGACGGTGACCTCATCGCGCAACATCCCATCGAGGCCTTTGAGGACGGCAACCAACACCCAGTGCCGCTGCTGGTGGGAACCAACTCTGGTGAGGCCAGCTTTGGTAAGTTCCTCTTCCAACGCCAGCGCGCCCGCGAGCGCGCGGCCCTGCGGCTGCTAGCCTCTTTCGATCCGGAGAGCGCGCCGGATGTCATCGCGGCATACGGCGGTGCGGTCTCGCGCCGCGACTTTGGGGACTTGCTGACCGACGCCCTCTTCTGGGCCCCCACCGTCCGCGTGGCCTCCGAACACGCACGGCGTTATCCGACGTGGATGTACCGCTTCGACTTCGCGCCGGCGGCGCTGCGCTGGTTGGGATTGGGGGCGATGCACTCGATGGAGCTCTCCAATATTTTTGGCGACCCAGGAGCGTCGCGCGTCTCCTTCCTGAACACCATCGCCAAGCCTTCCGAAATGGAGAACGTAACCGGGGCCATGCAGACGCAATGGGGCGAATTCATCCGGGGCGGGGCTCCGCGAGAGGATTGGCCGCAGTACACAGCCCCAGAGCGCTCGACCATGGTTTTCGATGTGGAGCCGCGCGTGGAGGAGGCGCCGATGGAGGGGCGTCGCCAAGCATGGGAGTCCTACGACATGTTGGAGTGGGGCACTGGGCGCCCGGAGATTCTGAAGGAACTGGGATTCCTGCTCAATGAGGAGAGCTATTGATGGGGATCGCAGGTAAGATGTGTGGGGCCTTGGCAGCAGCCCGGGTGAGACTCCCACATGGACGGATGTTAATCACATGAGCTTTTTTGAAGATATCGCCTCTGCGCTGGACGGGGAGGGCATTGAGTCCCGCGTCAACGACGATGTGATGTTCGTGCCCATCACCTCCGATTTGGAAATCCAGTTTGTGGAAATTGACCCCATCCTGCCGGCGGCCAACGTCTATATTGCCGCAGCCGATGTGGATGAAGACGATGAAGACTTCGAGGCCGTTTTAGTTTCCGTGGCGTTCTCCGTAGAGGATGCAGTCGAGGCCGTGTCGCGTCACATCGCCACCGACCAGGTGGTAACCGTGCTGCGTGACCTGCTGGAGGGCACCGATGAACGCATCGCTGAGTTGGAGTTTCTCCAGGATGAGTTCAATCCGAACCTCGTCGTGGCGGAGGTAGCCAACGACTCGGAGCTGCGCGTGCTGGTGGAGACCATCGACGGCGTCCCGAGCGCGGTCGTGCGTTTCCTCTCCTTCGACTTTGACGAGGAGGAGCTCGACGAGCTGGAAGACGAAGCAATCAGCAAGCTCTGGGAGGCCGAGGCCTCCGAGGACATGAGCGAGGAGGAGCGCGTTGCCCTGTTCGGCTCCGCGGAAGACGAAGACGGCGGGCTAGCACCCATCATTGAGGTCCCCGCCGAGGCCCTCGAGCTGGGAACCTACACCGACTTCGACCGCCTCTTTGACGTGCTGAGCCTCGTCTCCGATCAAGCCCTGGATTGGGAAGCTCAACTGGTGAGCATCGATGACTCCGACTTCGACGAACCGGAGGTCTACGACATCTTCGGCGCCGACGATGAGGATGAGGACGACGTTCTCTTCGACGACGATGATGACGAGGACGAGGACTACGACGAAGACTCCGAAGACGCCGAAGAAGACAACGAGTCTGACTAAACAGACGACACCGAGCTTCTACGGTAGGGTAAGCGGGTATTATTTCTCGACTTCGAAGAGGAGCAGCCGCAGCCAATGCCGGATAACAAGGCATCGCACAGCCAGCGTCTGTGTGTTGGATCCGCTCTAGCATGCTTGTGCCTGGCTTGGGCTCTGACGCTGGCCCCGAGCTACGGCCACACAGGCTTTGTCTTCGATTCCGCCTTATCAACCGGTGCATGGTGCCTGAGTTTGCTGGGAGCACTGCTGTTCATCGCTGCGCAATGGCGATCCTTGGGAAACCACGCGCTTGTCAACCCGCTGCTGGCGGTGGCGGCGAACCTACTGTTGTCGTCGCTGATTTTCAACGTCAACATCCCCTTGTACCTCGACATGATGGGCACGGCGTTTATCGCAATCGTCTACGGCCCCGTCTTAGGAATCGGCACGTCAGTTTTAAGTGCGTGCCTGGCCAGCATCAACAACCCGCTGCTCTTGGTCTATCTGCCGACCGCGGTGGTGGTGGCTTACCTGTTTGGTTGGCTAGCGCGCCGCGGAGTGTTCAAGCGGATGGTGGCCATGATGCTCGCCGGAACCGGGGTAGGCGTGGTTGCCGGGCTACTATCCGCTATGTCGACCTTGCTCCTTCCAACTGAGTACGAGCAGCAAGGGCCCCTCCAACTTCTGGCATTGCTGGAGCTGATCCTGCGCGACGAGCGCCTGGCAGTCCTAGTGCAAACCTTGAGCTCCGACATCATTGATAAGACTTTTACGGTGCTCGTGGTCTGCTTTTCCATTCGCTTGGCGCCGCGGGCGATCCGCCGCCTCTATGATTTCCCGGAGACACGCCCGGCTCTCGGCCGCGTGCTAACAGAGGATCGGTTCTCGCTTTCGCTTGAAGAAGAGCCACCCCGCAACTTTTTCGAGCGCATGCAGCGCTACTTCTAGCAGGCGTACAACGCTCGAGACTGAGCCTCATGCACTGCGGAGGGAGCGCATTACGCAGCCTGGCTGAAGCCTTCGAAGAGCGAGAGTGGTGAATGCACCGGGGTATAAGCGCTATCCACCAGCCACACAAACGTGGCCGCGCTGCTGCTGGAAATTTCATGCACTGCGGAGACGAGCTCCTCTGGGACTAGGGCGCGCACCCATGCCTCCGCCAACGAAGGGGAAACCGGGCGGCCGGTGGGGTCGGTGATGCGCACCGTAATGAGATAGGACGGCACGCGCCTTTCGCCGTAGCCCAGTACGCGAGCCTTGGCGCGCTCACCCACGCGGTGGCGCGAGACAGTAAAGGTCAGCGGTAGTGATTTGCCATCCTGTATGTCTACTGGTGGCAACACCTTTGATGGCGGCCGCCATTGCGGAGTGGGTCGCGCGAGCGAGCGCGGGTGGCGGATGATGCTTTCGATGGAGCGAAGAGTTTCATGGTGGTGGTAGAGGATCTCAGTGGTGAGTTCGCTCGTACTCACGTCGGCCGGGAAAGGGGACTGAACGGACTGGTGAATGCTGCTGTAGTTCTTCATGGCCCACACACTAGGGGTAGGCACGGACATCACCGCACACAGATCCGAACGGTTGTTCGAGCAGGCGTTCGGTCATTTGACGTGATGAGCTACAGTGAGTGGCGATATGAAAAATACTGCAGCACCGCAGGTTAAAATCCCGCGGGAAATCTGGGTCATGGTCACCGCCGGGTTCATCATCGCCTTAGGCTATGGTCTCATCGCGCCGCTGCTGCCGCAGTTCATCGTCAGCTTTGACGTCTCAATGGCCGCAGCTGGTCTCGTAGTCTCCGTCTTTTCTGCCAGCCGTCTCATCTTTGCCCCCGCTGCGGGCTTTCTCATCGACCGCGTAGGTACGCGCAGGGTGTATGTGACGGGATTGCTGACCGTGGCAGTTACCACCGGCCTCGTGGGCGTGGCGCAGGAATACTGGCAGATCGTCGCCTTGCGCACTATCGCCGGTATTGGTTCGACGATGTTCACCGTCGCGGCGATGGGGCTCATCGTGCGCCTCGCCCCACCCAGCATCCGCGGGCGCTGTTCGGCCACCTATGCCACGTCCTTCCTCCTCGGTAACGTCATCGGCCCTCTCGTTGGCGCGAGCCTCTCCTTCCTGGGCTTCCGCTGGCCCTTCTTTATCTACGGTGTTGGTGTGGCGATTGCGGCGCTCGTCGTGTGGAGCCTCATGCCGCCTGTGTCCAAGGCTGATGAGAGTCGACGCAGCCTCCCGCCGATGCGTTTAGAGGAGGCCTGGGCGGACACTGCTTATCGTGCAGTGCTGACGTCAAACTTCGCCCAAGGTTGGATCAATATGGGCGTGCGCGTAGCCGTTCTACCGCTGTTTGCCGCTGCGATTTTTGCCAACGGCGCATCCGCGTCGGGTATAGCATTGGCGGTCTTTGCCGCGGGCAACGCCATCGTCCTGCAATTCTCCGGCTCCTGGTCCGACCGCGTGGGGCGCCGTCCACTCATCGTGGCGGGCCTCGTGGGGTCTGCCTTGTTCGTTGGAACACTGGGCTTGGCGACGAACATCGTTTCCCTGCTCATCCTCTCCGCCCTGTCCGGCGCGGCTTCGGGCCTTATCGCCCCTTCGCAGCAGGCGGCTGTGGCAGACATCGTTGGTTCCCAGCGCTCGGGTGGCCAGGTGCTGTCGACATTCCAGATGGCAGGCGATTTCGGGCAAATCCTGGGCCCCATCGTCATCGGTCTCCTGGCGGATAGGTACGGGTTTGAGACAGCCTTTGGTTTCTGCGCGATTGTCGCCGTGGCAGGTGTTGTGGCGTGGATGTTTGGTCGCGACACCCTAGGGGAGAGGAAAGGTATCCTGCGGGGTCTGCGCCGCCGCTACCGCCCACGGCGTTAATAGGCGTGGCTCTATCTAGCGAGTACGGCGCACTTTCTTGCTGCACGCAGCCCAACGAGGCGTCGTGCCAGTCTTGAAGCTGCGCTCCCGAAAACGCGTAAAGCCATAGATGGAAGTTCCAGAACCGTTATCAGGGCGGCTCCACCCCTTCCGGCTGCGCTCGCTCGCGGCTCCCATGACTGTCCTCCACACTTCTGCACAAAGGCATCAGAGACTAATCTTTTCTTAATCTGCTAAGCAAATATTAATTTATGGTGATAACGACGTCAACTTCACAGCTTGACTTTAAGTGAGGCTTAAGCCACAGTGCGTCCGGCTGCGTACAACTGCTTGGGCATGTCGCGACGAAGACTCCATTCAAACTGGATGGGTTTCTCGCCTCTGTGCGTGACGTAATCGACATTGCCCAAGAAGGTATATGCCGACGCAGTGTCTACCTTGTTCCGCTTAGTAAAACGCGTAGCGATGATGATGTTGCCGTTGAGTTCGTGGTGGTGGATGTAACGTCGGGCCCTTGCGGACTTGAGGGACGTGGTGGATTGGGACTCCCAGTGCAAACGATCTGGCGACAGCGGATAATCGCGGTAGTTCGTCGAGGCACTCACGTTTTCATCCTTCTGGAATGTGACGAGGAAGAGATCAGTGTTGGAGGCATCGAAGCGGCGCACGCCCTCACGTGGCAAGTTTGCGAGCTTGCGCAACGGGCCATCGTCCAATGCCCCGACCAGTTCGGCAAGACTGTAGTCCGCGTGAGTTTCTAAGACGCTATTCGTTGATTTCTCCGGGATGACGCGGGACCGGTCGAGCGTGAGCTGCATGACTTGAGTAACCTCAGCGACGAAGGAAGGACAGGCCCGGATGATACGCAGGGCCTCATCAAGGGATTCCGGCACCGTCGTATTTGAATTTGCCCACAGAGCCAGCACGAGCATAGTGGCATATCGGGTTTGCTCGGGAGTCATGTCTTTCTCGTTGGGCCCGTCCGGAGAAATAAGAAGACTGTAGGCCGCTACGCGGTTCGGGTCATTGATGTGCAGTAGCACGCGGATTCGGCTGAGAAGAAACTCCTCGTGTTCATTTGCGGGGGCGGAGGGCAACAGTTCTTCGTCGCGCAGCAACGTGGTCCACGTAATACCCTTGCGGCGGTAGATGTCTTCCACGGGGACGCCAGAGCTATTTATGAAGCTTGCGAGGTCGGTCGTGCCGTAATCAGAAATGAGTGCCCGTATCTTCTTAACGGAGTTACGGGCCAAGCGCTTGATGTTCTTCAAGACGCGCTCGGTAGTCACGCGGTCCAAAGTGATGTTGGAGCCTGGTGGAGCAGTGGGGAAGCCCTGCTCCACCTCCTTGGCCAGGTTCTTTCCGCGCGCGGCGGTCAAGACCTTGAAGCGCTCTTCGAAATCGAATTCTTCGTGCTGGACACCTAAGAAATCAAAGACGGTGCAGGCGTTCTTTCCTTCGTTGAGGCGCAGACCTCGGCCAAGCTGTTGGACGAAAAGCACTGGGCTCTGCGTCGGGCGCAGAAGCAGCAGCGTGTTGACCTCGGGGATGTCCACGCCCTCGTTGAAAATATCGACCGCGAAGATGATGCTGATGGTGCCTTCGCGAAGCTGCTCAATGGCGCGTCGACGCTCATCGACACTGAGCTTGCTGCTTACCGCTTTGGCAGGGATGCCGAAAAGGTTGAATTGCTCGGCCATGTATTCGGCGTGAGCGATGGAGACGCAGAAGCCAAGGGCCTTCATGTCGGAGAGGTCGAAGATACGGCGGTTGAGCTCATTGATGATGAACCTGGTGCGCTTTTCACCGGCCTTGATATAGAACTCGCTGAGCTCCGCAGTCTGGTAGTCCTTCTTCCCACGGTTCCAAGTCAGACTCGTCAGGTCCGTGTCATCGTCCACCCCGTAGTAGTGCAAGGGGGCAAGGAGCTGTAGGCGCAACGCATCCCAGAGGCGAAGTTCATGTGCCACGCGGTAGTCGAAATACTTCTGCACGTTCTCGCCGTCACCGCGCTCCGGTGTGGCCGTTAGCCCCAAGAGCTCGCGCGGTTGCAGGTAGTCGAGCACTGCCCGGTAGGTCGAAGCCTCGGCGTGGTGGAACTCATCGATGACGACGACTTCAAAGTGATCCGGCGCAATCTGGGCTAGGCGCTTCCCATGCAGGGACTGGATGCTGGCGAAGACATGGTCCCACTCGGCTGGCTGCTCACCGCTGACGAGGAGCTCACCAAAACCAGAAGTGCGAAGAACCTCGCGGTAGGTTCGCTGGGCCTGGGTAAGAATCTCGCGCCGGTGAGCAATGAACAGTAACCGTGGCCTACGCCCCTGCTTCTCGCATAAGCGGCGGTAGTCCAGTGCTGCCACAACAGTCTTGCCTGTGCCGGTAGCGGCAATGAGGAGGTTGCGGTGGCGATCGTGAACTTCGCGCTCGGACTCTAGGGCTTCAAGCATCTCCTCCTGGTAGGGGTAGGGCTCAACGCGAAGGCCTGACAGCTCGAGCTTCTCGCCGGGCTTTGATTCGAGGAATTTGGCGCTGCCGAGCGCGTTTACGAGGCGGTCGTAGTCTTCCTCGGGGTCGAAGGCTTTGAAGTGAGTGTCGTACCAGTAGCTATCGAAGGTCTTGATGAACTTTTCGATGATCTCCGGAGTGGAGGAGCGTGAGCCGCGGACGTTCCATTCCCAGCCGTCGACAAGCGCCGAGCGCGAAAGATTTGAGCTACCGATGAACGCGGTATCGAAGCCAGACTGGCGGCGGAAGAGCCAGGCCTTGGCATGCAGGCGAGTGGTCTTGTGCTCATAGCAAATCCGGACCTCAGCGCCATAGTCCTCCACGAGACGACGCACGGCGGCGGCTTCGGTCGCTCCGCAATACGTCGAAGTGATGACGCGCAGCGGGATCTGATGATCCCTGAGGTACTCCAGTTGATCGCTGATGACCGCAATACCCGAACTCTTGATGAAAGCGCACAGCAAATCGACGGAGTCCGCAGTGCGGATCTCGCGGGCGATCTCGACCGACATATTGGTGTCGTCCACGCTGTTGGTGAACAAAGCACTGGCGTTGAGTGAGACCTCGGGAAGCTCTGGTGCCTCTGCGAGCTCTGAGCTGTAGATGGCATAGAGCAGCTGTTCCGCAGAAATAGACTCATCTTCCCCGAGGTGTTGTGCGAGTCCATTAATGAGGGCCACGCGCTCCTCGGGCTTATTTAGCTCTGTTAGTTTTTGCTCGAGGACCTTGGCAAAATGCTGGGACACTGCCGCGGCGAACCGAGGGTTCACGTCTTTCATGGTTCCATGGGCGATGCCCGTTGCGGCCGTGGGACGAGCCCGCTTAGTTTCCTCGATCCGCTCCTGGATACGAGCGGTGACCGGGGTTTCATAGATGCCGAAAGGCAGGAGAGAATCGGAACTCATAGGCGCGAAGAAACCAGCTTGACGGCGGGGATGTCTGCGGGAGCCCAGTCGAGTTCCTGCGCCTCGGCAGGGGACACCCAACGAGTCGCATCGTGATCACTGAGAGTCAGGTCACCGGACTCGATGGTGCACAGAAACGTAGTGAGCTCGATGGTGGCGAAGTCATACTCGTACACGGTCGAGGTGACCTTGTCGCCAACGGTTGCGGTTACGGAAAGCTCTTCCTTAATTTCACGCGCGAGAGCCTGCTCGGGTGTTTCACCGAGTTCAATCTTGCCGCCCGGAAATTCCCACATGCCGGCTAGGGATTTTCCCGGGGCTTTGCGGCAGGCCAGGAATCTATTGCCCTTAGCGAAGACGGCTCCGACAACACGAATCGGTGAACTCATGGGGACCAGTATGCCGGCTGGCCCCGGTCTTATCTAGGAATTCGTGTCCGCGGCAGCAGAAAAATGCGCCGTCACAATGTCATCAATCAACCGCGCGGCCAGCTTGGCGGTGTGGCTGTCGGTGTCGAATTGGGGATTGAGCTCGACGACGTCGACAAGCGCGAGGCGTCCCGTGGCGGCGATGGTGAGCGTGAGTTCACGGATGGTGTTCAGGGGTACGCCGAGGCCGGCGGGGGCGGAGACACCCGGTGCCTGGTCGGCGGGGAGGACATCCAAGTCGATGGAGAGGTGGATGGGCTTGGCACCGGAGCAGATGCTGTCGATGGTTGCGCGCAGCTGGGCGCGGTCCATGCTGAGCAGTTCCTCATCGAGGACGACGGTGACGCCGAGGGCAGAGGCTTCGTCGAAAAGTACGGGCGTGTTGTTGGGACGGGAGATACCCAGGACGGAATAGTCGAAGTCCTCCCGGCCCACCAGTTCAGAAATCTGCTTGAACGGGGTGCCGGAGGTGGGCACGTCCGCGGTGCGGAGATCGAAGTGCGCGTCCAGGTTGATGATCTGCAGCGGGCCCTGAGCCCTAAAGGCGCCGCGGTGGGAACCGAAGGCGGTCTCGTGCCCGCCGCCGAGGATTATGGGCAGGTGCCCGGCGCGCGAGAGTGTCTCCACTGCGTCGGAGAGGCGCGCATGGGAGCCTTCCAGGTCGGTGCCTTGGGTGGTGATCGTGCCGGCGTCGTAAAGCGGGTGCGTATGGTGCAGCGCCAGGGAACCCAGGGCGGTGCGCAGTGCGGCCGGGCCCGCAGCCGCGCCGGGGCGGCCATGGTTGCGCTCAACGCCCTCGTCGGAGGCGAAGCCCAGGAGTGCGACGCCGGGTTCTGCCTGGGGCTTGGCGACGTCCAGCGGGCGAATCACGCTGTGCCACCGCGCATGCTCGGGGCCCGGGCCATCGGAGCGGCCGGACCACTCGGGGGCAGGGGAGTAGGCGGGGGCATCAACGGTGTTCATGGTTATCCTTTCGCGTCTGTTCCTTGCGGAGCTTTTCCCTGTGGGGAGCTCGCGGCGGCGCTGCGGCGGCCGGTGAGGTAAAAGATGGCGGACATCAGGAGGATGAAGATAACGCCCGTGGCGAGTGCCGGGCGGTATTGCTCCTGCCACACCATGATGCCAAAAGTGAAGATGATGAAGGCGATGGAGAAGTATTGGCCCCAGGGCCAGAAGGGGACGGTGTATTTCAGGCTGGCGCGTTCTTCGGGTGGCATCTGGCGGCGGGAGGCCACGTGGGCGAGCAGAATCATCAGCCACACGTAGATGGTGGCAAAGGTGGCCAGGGAGGCGATGACCTCAAAGACGTTATCCGGGATGAGCGCGTTGAGTCCGGTGCCGATGATCATGACGATGAGCAGGATGATCATGGTCATGACCGGCACACCGCGGGTCTTCTTAGCCATGACTTTCGGCGCGAGGTTCTGGCGGGCCAGGCCGGTGAGGACGTTGCCGGCGCCGAAGAGATCGGCGTTGATGGCAGAGACCGCCGCGGTGATGACGACGACGTTGAGGGCGGCCGCAGCCCAGGTGACGCCGAGGGTGGAGAAGATTTGGACGAAGGGGCTTTCCTCGCCGGTGATGCTGCGCCAGGGGTTGATCATGAGGATGACCAGGATGGCCAGGACATAGAACAGCAGGATGCGCACCGGGATGGTGTTGACGGCCTTGGGCACGGACTTGGCGGGGTCTTCTGCCTCCGCACTGGCCACGCCCACGATTTCCGTGCCGCCGAAGGCGAAGAGGACCAGGATGAAGGAGGCGACCATGCCGGAGACGCCGTTGGGGAAGAAGCCGCCATCGTTGACCAGGTTGACAGGGCCGGTGGTCTCCGCGGTGGAGAGGCCGAAGACTAAGACAGCCACGCCACCTAGGATCATGGCGATGACGGCGCCGACCTTGACGATGGTGAAGGCGAATTCCAGCTCGCCGAAGGCTTTGACGGTGGCGAGGTTGGCGCCGCCGACGAGAAGCAGTGTGGCGGCTACCCACACCCATTTGGGCGAGCCGGGGAACCAGAATTGCATGTAGACGCCGATGGCGGTGAGATCCGCCAGGGCCACGATGACCATCTCGAAGGCGAACATCCAGCCAGTGATATAGCCGGCCCAAGGGCCTAGGAAGGTGCGGGCGTACTCGGCGAAGGAGCCGGTGACGGGGTGGTGCACGGACATCTCACCGAGTGCGCGCAGGAGAAAGTAGACCACGGCGCCGCCGAGGAGATAGACCAAGAGAACCGAGGGCCCGGCGGCTTGGATGGCGCCGGCGGAGCCATAGAACAGGCCGGTGCCGATGGCCGAGCCTAAGGCGATGAAGTGCAGGTGCCGGTGTTTCAAGCCGGGGCGCTTGGTGGTGGTTTCTGCCACGGGGATGCGTCCTCCTCTGTGCCCCTGTTGTGGCGCTAGCTAGTCCTAGCGCTGCGGATGAGGGGAGTGGTTGGTGCGAGTGATTCCGGGAGCTACTTTCCTCTAGTTAGTGTGTCCGGTCAATTCCGCTACGGGGCAGAGGTCGATCTGGCCTATGACCCTGCACTCATTCGCTACTCGGGGGTGACCTATGTGACATTTGTTCGGGGTGGCGTTAGTATATGGAAGACCTGCGTGTGGCTGTCGCGTGGGCATGGCTACAAGCACTCGCCGTCGTGTGTTGGCGAGGGTGTGCTTGGCGCGTTCGTGTAGTGGACGTGTTGTGGCCGTGCTAATGACGTGTCGTTTCCACCACCGTGAGGTAGAACATGAAATCTGAAGACGCAATCGTTGACGCCTTCTACGAGAGCGAGGACGACGTCCCCTCCAAGAAGGGTATCTGGCGCCTCTTCGTCTACAGTGCTATCGGCGCTTTCGTATTCTTCTTTCCCATTAGCTACGACGGAAAGAAATCCATCCCGCTTGACCACATGGTCACCATCATCCGCACCTATGCGGACGTCTTGGTGCCTTGGTTCATCCTGGCGCTGGCGCTCTACGGCACGGTGCGCAGCATCGTGAATAAAAACTGGAAAGAAGGCCCGCTCCAGGCGGTCTTTACTGCGCTCAACGTGGTGGGCCTGGTGGTCTCCTTCCTGATGGTCATCGGAAAGCTTCCCGGAGTGCTGGGCAACGAGGACATCGTGCCCTTCCTGTGGAACTCGATTGCCACGCCAGTCGGGCTCATCGTGCCCATCGGCGGCGCGTTCTTGGCCTTGCTCATCAGCTACGGCCTTCTGGAATTCGTCGGCGTATTCATGCAGCCCATCATGCGCCCGCTGTGGCGCACGCCGGGGCGCTCCGCCATTGACGCGGTGGCCTCCTTCGTGGGCTCCTACTCTTTGGGAATCCTCATTACTGACCGCGTGTACCAGCGCGGCGGCTATACCGCGCGTGAGGCTTCCATCATCGCGACGGGCTTCTCGACGGTCTCCGCTGCCTTCATGGTGATCGTCGCCAAGCAGCTCGACCTTATGGATATGTGGGGCATCTACTTCGGTGTCTCCCTCGTGGTGACCTTCCTGGTCACCGCGATTACCGTGTGGATTCCGCCGCTGAGCAGGATTCCTGATGATTACATCGATGGTGTGGAAGCGGATCCGGAAAAGCCGGTGAAGGGCAATTTCTTTAAGGCCGCGTGGCGGGAAGCGCTGCTGGCGCTGGACCGCGCGCCGTCTTTGGGCGCTGCCATTTGGGAGAACCTGCGCGATGGCGTGCGCATGGCGTCGGCGATTGTGCCCTCCATCATGTCCGTGGGCCTGATTGGCCTGCTGCTGGCTAACTTCACGCCCCTCTTTGATTGGCTGGGCTACCTGTTCTACCCGTTCGCGTGGCTTGTCCAGCTGCCGGAGCCGGAGCTGGCGGGCAAGGCCGCTGCTATGGGTATTGCGGAGATGTTCCTGCCGGCGACGGCCGTGGCGGGCTCTGAAAGCATGGTGCTCAAGTTCGTCATCGGCGTGGTGGCGATTTCCGCCATCATCTTCTTCTCCGCGCTGGTGCCGTGCATTCTGGCTACTAAGATTCCGATCAAACTCTGGCAGATCGTGGTCATCTGGTTCGAGCGCGTGGTGCTGACCATCATTATTGCGACGCCGATTGCCTTCCTGGTGACTTAGCTGGGACTTGTACGAGGGCTCACTAGAATGTGGGCCCATGAGTACCTCCCGAGTCCCGGCGGCGCGCAATGCGCTGGAGATCCTCCGGCTGCTGTCCACTATCGACGTGCCGATTTCCGCCGCGCGCATCCGCAGTGAGCTGAACCTGCCGCGCTCCACGACTTACCACCTGCTCAAGGAGATGGTGGACGCGGGCTTCGTTGTGCACCTGCCGGAGAACCAAACCTATGGGTTGGGGCTCGTTGCCTATTCGATGGCTGCTGCCTACGCCACGCAGCAGCCCCTCGTGCGGGTAACCCAGGGGCACCTCGAGCGGATTGCCAGCAGTGTCGGGGGTTCGGGGCACCTGTCGCGTTTGGCGGGCTCGGAGATTCTCTACCTCAACGAGATTCGCGCGCCGGGGGCGCTGTCCTTGGTGACGGAGAGGGGAGTGCGGCTGCAGGCGCAGCGCACGGCCTCCGGGCGGGCGATGCTGGCCCTGCTCCCGGAAGCGGAGTGGCGTGCAGCATTCGTCCCCGGTTCTTTAGGTTTTGGGGAGTACAAGGAAATCTTGCGCCAGGTGCGCGAGCGCGGCTGGGCCGAAGAGGTTGAGGTGGTGGCGCGCGGGCAGGCGTCGGTAGGCGTGGCGGTGGTTGACCACGTGGGCAGGCCCGCGGCGGCGCTGGCGGTGACCTTCCCGGTGGGGACTGCCGACGCCGCCGACGTCGCCCAGCAACTGCACGCTGCAGCGCAGCAGGTGGCGGAGAGGATGTACGGGCGCCGCTAACTGGTCGTGCGCGGGGTATTGGCGCGCCGGGCAGCCTGTTGTACTATGAGCGCAACGCGTAAGGCTGTCGCGCGTATCACTATTTTTCTATTCTTGTGAAAGCAAGTACGTGTTTTCGCGTGCCTTCTTCCCTTCCACGCGGGTGGTGGGGCGGGGTACCACAGCGACGTCAAAGGAGCCTTACATGTCTAATTCTTATCCCTCCACCGTGACCGTGGGTATCGGTGCGCTGAGCATCGAGGAGGTCGTGGCCGTTGCGCGCTATGGCGCGAAGGTGGAGATCTCTGAGGATGCCCTGGCGGAAATCGCCTCCACACGTGAGCGTGTCGAGGAGCTGGCCCAGGATCCGACTCCGGTCTATGGCATTTCCACCGGCTTCGGTGCCCTAGCGCGCCGCCACATTCCGGAGGAGATGCGCGCGCAGCTGCAGCTTTCGCTCGTGCGCTCCCATGCGGCGGGCACAGGCCCGGAGGTTGAGCAAGAGGTCATTCGCGCGCTCATGCTGTTGCGCCTGTCTACCCTGTGCACTGGGCGTACTGGCGTGCGTCCGGTGGTGGCGGAAACCTATGCCGCGGTGCTTAACGCGAACATTCACCCGGTGGTCCGCGAGTACGGTTCCCTGGGATGCTCCGGTGACCTTGCGCCGCTTGCGCACTGCGCGCTGGCGCTGTTGGGTGAGGGCGAGGTGCGCGTCGATGGCGGCGAGGTCACCCCGGCCGCCGAGGCCCTATCCGCTGCGGGTATCGAGCCGCTCAAGCTGCGGGAAAAGGAAGGCCTAGCACTGATTAACGGCACCGATGGCATGCTGGGCCAGCTCTGCCTGGCCATTACAGACTTGCGTGAGCTGGCCAAGACCGCCGATATCGCCACCGCGATGACGGTGGAGGGCCTGCTGGGTACCTTGGTGGTCTTTGCCGATGACCTGCAGCAGCTGCGCCCGCACCCAGGCCAGGCAGATGCTGCGGCCAATATTCTGCAGGTCGCAGAGGGATCGGAGATTCTCGCGTCCGCTCTCGAGGAATTTAAGAAGAAGCAAGTCCAGGACGCCTACTCCGTACGCTGTGCGCCGCAGGTGGCTGGCGGTTTCCGCGATACCGTGGCGCACACAGCAACGGTTGCGGAGCGCGAGCTGGCCGCGGCCGTCGACAACCCGGTGGTGGCCATGGACGGGCGCGTGGTCTCCAACGGCAACTTCCACGGCGCGCCGGTGGCCTATGCGCTGGACTTCCTGGCCATCGTCGTGGCGGACCTGGCCTCCATCTCTGAGCGCCGCACCGATCGCTTCCTCGATGTTGCTCGCAATCGCGGCCTCAATGCCTTCCTGGCCGATGACCCAGGCGTGGACTCCGGCCACATGATCGCGCAGTATGCGCAGGCGGGCATCGTCTCTGAGCTCAAGCGCTTGGCCAACCCGTCTTCGGCGGATTCCATCCCGTCTTCGGCCATGCAGGAAGACCATGTGTCCATGGGCTGGTCGGGTGCGCGCAAGCTGCGCAAGGCCGTGGACGGCCTGCAGCGCGTGCTTGCCATCGAAATTCTCACCGCCGCCCGCGCTATTGATATGCGCGAGGGCCAGCCGGCCAAGGGTACCGGCGCGGTCATCGATGCCCTGCGCCAGACCGTCCAAGGCCCGGGCACCGACCGCTACCTCTCTCCGGAGATCGAGGAGACCGTGCGCCTGGTCAAGGAGGGTGCGCTGGTGGCTGCGGTAGAGGGGGCCGTCGGCACGCTGCGCTAAACACCTCCCGCCCCATGGCATGTGCCATGGGGCCTTCTCTTGCCGTCTTATTTCCAAAAATGCAGACCTGGAAGTGCAGACCTGCTGGTCGTCGCAAAGCACTGCCTTGCGCTGGACGACGCCCACCTGCATGAATGCACTTCCAGGTCTGCACTTTTAGGCTGGGCACCGGATTACAGGTAGTGCGGCGGAGGTGAAGAACGGAAGCCTATCTGTGGCGAGGCACACAAAGCTGGGTTATGAGTAGTGCATGAACAATGAACAACTCTTTAGCTTTTTAGACCAGCACCTTATCGACCTTCGGAAGCTGCCCAATGATGATCCCCGGTGGAAGAAGGTGCATGCCGGCAAGGTGGCCAAACTGGCGTGGTGCTTCGTGCTGCCGATGGTGCATTGGCACGAACTCAAGCCGTGGCAGAAGGAGACCGCGAAGGCGTACGTGCTCGGGTTGACCTTGCCCAAGGCGACATTAGTGGGAAAGTCCGCCGCCCTTATTCACGGCATTCCGCTGGTTGTGCCGCCGACCGAATGGGAGGCAACGTTGCCTTCGAACTCGGTACCTCCACGATCTAAAGCCACTGTCCGTTATCGCCGCATGGACTTGTGCGGTAAAGAGACGGTGGTTCACGGGATTCGCGTGTCAACCCTGGAGCGCACGGCCATTGATATTGCGCGGTTCTATGGATTTGAGGAGGGGCTCGTTGCCGCCGATGACGTGCGGGCGCGCAATGTTGGCCAGTTCTGGATCAGTGAGACGCTCGGCGCTATGGGGAGAGTTAAGGGTGTTGCCGCCGCGCGGCGGGCGGTTGCTGAAAGCGTCAATTGCGCGGAGTCACCGTGGGAATCCTATGCCCGTGCCTTGATTCTTGCGGCGGACTACCCGGAGCTGCGCTGGGTCAAGGCGCAGTATGTGATTGAGAACTATCGAGCGGATCTGGTCATTAATGGGTGGCTCGTGATTGAGATTGACGGAAACGTCAAGTACCGCTTCGAGGCCGAAGAGGTAATTCGCGCGGAGCATCGGCGCCAGCAAGCCATCCTCAACAAGGGCTACATCGTCTTGAGGTTTAGCCCAGAACAGTTGAGTTCGCGGCCTGACTATTTCCAGGAGACGGTGGGCAAGCACCTGGCACGCGGCCCGCGCTTGTAAAAGTGCAGACCTGGAAGTGCAGACCTGCTGGTCGTCGTAAAGCATTGCCTTGGCGCTGGACGACGCCCTCCTGCGTGAATGCACTTCCAGGTCTGCACTTTTGGGTTGGGCTCTGGGTTGCAGGCAGCGCGGCGCTGAAGTGCCTGTCAGGCGACAGTCTTGTATCTGAGACAGGCGGGCAAAAAGAGCCCTAGAAGTTGGTGCTGCGTCACAGTAGCTTCTGATGTGTGACGCTGACCAAGCCCCACAAGGGACAGCCCCGGGCAACCGGCCTTGGGGGTTTGGAAGGGCGTCGAAAAGCACGAGCGAAAGGAAGTCATGTCTGAACCCCGCGAAGTACGCGCCCCGCGCGGAACCGAAATCACCGCCAAGTCTTGGCAGACCGAAGCCCCGCTGCGCATGCTCATGAACAACCTCGACCCCGAGGTTGCCGAGCGCCCCGAGGACCTCGTAGTCTACGGCGGCACCGGCCGTGCAGCCCGCAGCTGGGAAGCATTTGATGCCATCGTGGAGTCGCTGAAGGATCTCGAATCCGACGAGACCCTGCTGGTGCAGTCCGGCAAGCCGGTCGGCATTTGGAAGACCAACGAGTGGGCACCGCGCGTGCTCATTGCGAATTCCAACCTGGTCGGTGACTGGGCTAATTGGGAGCACTTCCGCAAGCTCGAGGATGAGGGCCTGATGATGTACGGCCAGATGACGGCCGGCTCCTGGATCTACATCGCCACCCAGGGCATCCTGCAGGGTACTTTTGAGACCTTCGCGGCCGTGGCCAAGAAGCGCTTCAACGGCACGCTCGCCGGCACCTTCACCCTGACCGGTGGCTGCGGCGGTATGGGCGGCGCGCAGCCGCTGTCCGTGACCTTGAACGGCGGCGCCTGCCTCATCGTTGACGTTGACGAGACCCGCCTGAAGCGCCGTCAGTCCAAGCGCTACCTCGATGAGGTCGTTACCGACCTGGATGAGGCCCTCAAGCTGGTGCTCGACGCCAAGGAGAACAAGAAGCCGCTGTCCGTCGGCCTCGTGGGCAATGCCGCCGAGGTCTTCCCGGAGGTGCTGCGCCGCCAGCGCGCGGGCGAGTTCACCGTGGATATCGTCACGGACCAGACCTCCGCGCACGACCCGCTGAGCTACCTGCCCACCGAAATCACCGTCGAGGATTGGCACAACGAGGCCAAGGCAGATCCGACCACCTTTACCAAGAAGGCCCGCGAGGCCATGGCGGCCCAGGTCCAGGCCATGGTGGAATTCCAGGACGAGGGTGCTGAGGTCTTCGACTACGGCAACTCCATCCGTGATGAGGCCCGCAAGGCCGGCTACCAGCGCGCCTTCGAGTTCCCGGGCTTCGTCCCGGCCTACATCCGCCCGCTCTTCTGCGAGGGGCTCGGCCCGTTCCGCTGGGCAGCGCTCTCCGGCGACCCGGAGGACATCAAGGTCACCGACCAGGCACTCAAGGAGCTCTTCCCGGACAACGAGCACCTGCACAACTGGCTCGATGCTGCCGAGGAGTACGTGGAGTTCGAGGGCCTGCCGGCGCGTATTTGCTGGCTGGGCTACAACGAGCGCCACAAGGCGGGCCTGCTCTTCAATGACTTGGTCAAGGAAGGCAAGATCAAGGCCCCGATCGTCATCGGCCGCGACCACCTCGACTCCGGTTCCGTGGCCTCCCCGTACCGCGAGACCGAGGCCATGCTCGACGGCACCGATGCCGTGGCCGACTGGCCGCTGCTCAACGCCATGACCGCAGTCTCCTCCGGTGCTACCTGGGTATCCATCCACCACGGCGGAGGCGTGGGCATGGGCCGCTCCATCCATGCGGGCCAGGTCACCGTGGCTGATGGCACCGAGCTGGCTGCCGCCAAGCTGCGCGCGGTGCTGACCAACGATCCTGGCATGGGTGTTATCCGCCATGTGGATTCCGGTTACACTCGCGCCAAGGAAGTCGCCGACGAGCGCGGCGTGCGTATCCCGATGGAATTCAAGGCCCGCGACTAGACAAGAGAGGAATCGAAGATCATGGCCACCCTGTTTACTGGAATCTCAGAGCTGCGCACGGTGTCGGAGGCCGGCACGCTTGCCGACGCCGCCCTTATCGCCAACACCGACGGAACCATCGCCTGGATCGGCCCGGCCTCCGAGGCGCCGGACGCCGACGAGAAGGTCGACCTGGGCGGGCGCGCAGTTCTGCCGGGCTGGGTGGATTCCCACACTCACATGATCTTCGATGGCGACCGCTCCGCCGAGTTTGAGGCCCGCATGGCGGGCGAGTCCTACCAGGCCGGCGGCATCGCCGTGACGATGGACGCGACCCGCTCGGCGGGGGAGGAGCGCCTGGAAAAGCTCTTGGTGGAGCGCATCGCCGCTGCCCGCCGGGGTGGTACGACGACCTTGGAGACGAAGACCGGTTATGGTCTCAATACCGAATCCGAGGTGGAGGCCGCTCGCGTGGCGGCCCGCCACGTCGATGATGTGACCTTCCTCGGCGCGCACCTCGTGCCGCCGGGAGCAGAGGCCGAAACCTACCTCGACGAGGTTGTGGGCCCGATGCTCGACGGCGTGGCCGAGCACGTGCAATGGATTGACGTCTTCTGTGAGCGTGGTGCCTTCGACGAGGAGCAGTCGCGCCGCGTGCTGGAGGCGGGCAAGGCTCGCGGACTTGGCGTGCGCGTGCATGGCAACCAGCTCGGCGAGGGGCCCGGCGTAGCACTCGCGGTGGAGTTGGGCGCGGCCTCCGTGGATCACGTCAACTACCTCAGTGATGCGGATGTTGAAGCGCTGGCCTCCTCCGAGACGGTGGCCACGCTGCTGCCGGCGTGCGACCTGTCCACGCGGGAACCGCTGGCGCCGGGGCGCAAGCTTATTGATGCCGGCGCGACCGTCGCCATCGCCTCCAACCTCAACCCGGGCACCTCGTACACCTCCTCGATGAACTTCTGCGTGACCACGGCCGTGCTCCAGCAGCACCTCACCCTCGATGAGGCCATCGCTGCCGGCACGCTGGGCGGTGCCACCGCGCTGCGCCGCCAGAATGTTGGCGAGGGCAAGGACGCGCAGGGCCGCCCGGCCAAGGGTTCGCTGGTGGTCGGCGCTGCCGCGGACCTGCATGTCCTCGATGCCCCGAGCGCTATCCACCTGGCTTACCGCCCAGGCATGCCGATGACCTGGAAGACCTTCGTCGGCGGCCGCGAGGTCTAGAGCGTAAAGTCTTACACTCTAGAGTGCAAGACTTTGCAGTCTGCGGTATTCTGCAGACATGATGTGGACGGTCGATGAGCTCGAGGACTACCTCGAGCACTGTCGCCTCCTACAGTCGGATACGACGACCGTGGAGGTGAAGTCAGGGCGCGGCGGAATGCCTCAGTCCCTGGGGGCTACGCTGTGTGCTTTTGCGAATATGCCGCGTGGCGGCACCGTCATCATTGGAGTGGCGGAACCCGACTTTGCGGTGCACGGCGTGGACGATCCCGGAGCCATCGAAAGCGCCCTGGCGGATCAAGCACGCACCCTCGCGGAACCCGCGCCCTTCATTGAGACTCAGACCCTCTACGTCGAAGGGCGTGCTGTCGTGCTTGGTCACGTTGAAGGTGTGCTGCCACACCAGCGGCCGGCGCTCTATCGGGGGCGGCCCTACCTGCGCATGGCGGATGGTGACTACGTTATGAGCTCCAATGACCTCCGCATGGTCGAGGTGGATAAGCTGCACGCGCGCGAGGCCATTGCCTATGACTCAGCGCCCGTTCCTAGGTCAAGCCTAGAAGTTTGTGATGATTCGGTGCTCAAGGAAGCAGTGGCGGAGCTGCGCAGCGCCACCCCTCGTTTGCGGGATGTCAGCGATACTGAGCTGCTGGAACTATTCCGCGTTGTCGATTCCCAAGGGCAGCTGAGCGTGGCCGGATTGTATGCTCTGGGGCGCTTTCCACAGGGGTTCTTTCCCGACCTGCATATTTCTGCGGCCGTGCAATACCCAGCGGGGGAGGAAGGACCGCGCACCCGGAACTTGGAGGAGTTTTATGGACCCGTCCCGGATCTGGTGGATGGAGCCGTGGCGTGGGTGCGCAGGAATATCGACACCGATTTGGTCTACGGCACGGATGGCCACTTGCGCGAGGTTCCAGAGCTACCCCTCGAGGCTGTTCGTGAAGTCATTGCTAATGCTGTGGTCCACCGCGACCTCGGCCCAGAAAGCTTAGGTGCGGGCAAGTTTGTCACTGTCCGGCTGACCCGCCAAGCTTTGATTGTGACTAGCCCCGGTGGATTGCGGGGTATCTCCGTGGAAGAGCTCAGGGGAAAGATGCTGTCACCCGTCGCTGTGAACCCGCGACTGTACACATTGAGCACGAAGCTGCGGCTTGAGGACGGCGAGCGTGTTATCGAGGGCCAGGGCGGAGGAATGCGGGTGGTCTTTGAATCGCTTCGAAAAGCCGGATTGCGCCCGCCCACTCTCATCGATACAGGAGTGCGCTTCACCGTAATCCTGTGGCGGTCAAGGCGAGGCGATGGCGAACATGACGCGGCACCGCACGGTGCTCACGCTTCCTCTCTGTCTGCTCCGAAGCCTGCGAGCATAGGCAGTGAGGGCAGTGTGGTGGAAGATGGGCTCGTCGCCAAGCTCGGCGGAAACCCAGCCCTTGTGCTTGCTGCACTACGCCGGAACGGCGAGCTCTCGCTCGTGGACATCGTGAACAACACGCAGCTCACCCGCGGCCAGGTGCGTTACGCGTTGGGCAAGCTCATCGAGTCCGGGCACGTCACGATGCGCGGCAAGCACGGTGACCGCGCCACGCGTTACGCTGCGAAGGAGTAGCCCGAGGCGGAAAAGCTCGGGTAATTCAGCGGCGAAATAGCTAATTGGGTGCCGGTGCCGTACTCTGGTCTGAGCAATGAGCATTACCGATAACGCCACCGGCGGCGTAAACGAGCCGGAAGAATTCAATAAGTCGGAATCTCAGGAAAACTCGCAAGGTGGCGAAGCATTGGACGCTTCGCAGGTGTCGAACCAGGACACCGGGGCTGCGAATAACCCTGAGGACACCGGCGCTGAAGAAACTTCAGCCAACGACAACTCCCAGGGTTTTGCACACCTCGGCCTTCCCGATGACGTTCAGGAAGCCGTGTCCAAGGTGGGCTTTACCAAGCCATCCCCAATTCAGGAAGAAACCATCCCGATCCTCATGGAGGGCCGCGACGTCGTCGGTCTGGCCCAGACGGGTACGGGTAAGACCGCGGCCTTCGCTCTGCCGGTTCTCTCCCAGATTGATACCGAGGCCCGCTACCCGCAGGCTCTGGTCCTCGCGCCCACGCGCGAGCTGGCCCTCCAGGTAGCGGACTCCTTCCAGTCTTTCGCCGACCACTTGGGTCGCATCGAAGTTCTGCCCATCTACGGTGGCCAGGCTTATGGCATCCAGCTCTCCGGGCTGCGCCGTGGCGCCCAGATCATCGTGGGCACCCCGGGCCGCGTCATCGACCACCTGGAGAAGGGCTCCCTGGATATCTCGCAGTTGCGCTTCCTCGTCCTCGATGAGGCGGACGAGATGCTCAACATGGGCTTCCAGGAAGACGTCGAGCGCATTCTTGAGGACACCCCAGAGGACAAGCAGGTCGCACTCTTCTCGGCCACCATGCCGAACTCGATTCGCCGCCTGTCCAAGCAGTACCTCAACGACCCTGCCGAGATCACGGTGAAGTCGGAGCGCCGCACGAATGACAACATCACGCAGCGCTTCCTGCTGACCCCGCACCGCCACAAGATGGATGCCTTTACCCGCATCCTCGAGGTCATTGACTACGACGCCATCATCGTCTTCTGCCGCACCAAGCACGCGACCGAAGACGTGGCCGATAGCCTCAAGGAGGCCGGCTACAACGCTGCCGCCATCAATGGCGATATTGCCCAGCAGCAGCGTGAGCGCACCGTCGATCAGCTTAAGGATGGCCGCCTTGACATCTTGGTGGCTACCGACGTTGCCGCCCGCGGTCTCGACGTGGACCGCATTACCCACGTGGTCAACTACGACATCCCGAATGACACCGAGTCCTACGTGCACCGCATCGGCCGTACGGGCCGTGCTGGCCGCACTGGTGAGGCCATCCTGTTTGTCACCCCGCGTGAGCGTCGCATGCTGCGCTCCATCGAGCGCGTGACCAACGCCCGCTTGGAGGAGATGGATCTTCCGACCGCGGATGAGGTCAACGCTAAGCGTAAGGAGAAGTTCTTCGCTTCCATCGGCGCTTCGCAGGAGGACAAGCAGTTCGAATTCTTCCGCGACATGGTGCGCGAGTACTCCGCAGCGGAGAATGTGGCGATGGATGATATCGCCGCGGCCTTGGCCGTGCAGCTGCAGGGCGGGACGGACTTCCTGCTCAAGGAGCGCCCGGTGACTAAGAAGGACCGTCGCGAGCGCGATCGCTTCGAGCGCGACGGCCGCGGGCGTGACCGTGATCGTGGTCGTGACCGCGGTGGCCGCGACCGTGACCGCGGCCCGCGCCGCCCGGATGGGGACTTTGAGACGTACCGGCTGGACGTCGGCAAGCGTCAGAACGTGCGCCCGGGTGCGATCGTGGGCGCGCTGGCCAATGAAGGTGGCCTGACCTCCAAGGACTTCGGCCGCATTACCATCGCGGTGGGCCACACCTTGGTGGACCTTCCGAAGAACCTGGACCCGGCAGTGCTGGACCGTCTGAAGGACACCCGCATTTCTGGACAGCTCATCAAGATTCAGAAGGATACCGGCCGCCCGCCGCGCCGGAACTACGATGACGACCGCGGTCGAGGCGGTTACGGAGGACGCGGACGCGGTGAGCGCGGCGGATACCGTGACCGTGACCGCGGTGGACGTGGCCGCGACCGTGGCGGTCGCCGCGGGGGCTGGCGCGACTAGGCTCCGCTAGGCGCCGCAGCGGCCCCAACGCTGCACGAGAAAACCTCCCAAACTCTCACTGAGAGCTTGGAAGGTTTTATCTGTTGAGGCCTAAACCGAAGAGTTTAGACGTACATCAGGATGGCGCAGACAACCCACAGCAGGTTGAAGATACCGGAGAACATCGCCAGCTGCTTCTTCAGCTTGGCCACATCGGCGCTGCCCGGGCTGGCAATCGCAGCCATGGCCTGGTTCTGCTTCGGGATAACCACGACGAGCAGAATGACCCAGGCGATGACGGAGAGCAGAAGGGCAATGTGGAACTGGACCTGAGACTTGTAGGCAGCCAGGTCAGTAAGGAAAACAGCCAGGCCGATGACCGGAACGATGGCGGAAATGTAGCCATAGGTCGAGGTGATCTTGTTGAGGATGCCGGCGGCACCAGCGGCCGAAGCATCACCGGCGCCAGCCTTTGCCAGCTGGGCAGGGAAGGCGGAGGTGGAGATACACACGGTACCGACCAACAAGATGGCAGCGAAGGCGTGAAGGAAGATGAGCAAGCTTGTCATGGGGAGTGCGCTTTACCTTTCTGTACGGGGCTTTTCCCAGCGAAAGTCTAACGGTGCTGGGAGATGAAATCGAATCGGCACTGGTGGCGCATGACCACATAGTCGCGGGAGGGAAGCGGGAGTTGGTACTTGCGCGCCACCGCAGCAAGGCGCAGGGAATAGTCGCAGCGGTTGGCGGGCGGAAGCCAGTCCGCCGGCAGGGAATCGGACTTGGCTTGGTTCAAGTTGCGGGCGGTGGCAACAAGGTTGAGCGGATCGTTGGCGAACGCCATCTTCTTTTCCCGCGGCCAGGTTGACGCGCCGAGATCCCAGGCTGCTGAGAGCGGAAAGACGTGGTCGACTTCGACGCGCTCCGCCGCAGGTGCGCGGGCATAAGGATCGAAGAGGGTGCCGTCGATGGTCTGCGCTGCTTTGACGTTATCGCGGGTGCCCGGCGCCCAGCCGCCGAAGTCATCGCGGTCGTAGCCAGAGACCTCCACACGCGCAGGCACGGTAGCCACACCCAGGTCCGGGCCGGGAAGGAGATGGTAGCCGCCGTAGGCCACCGTGGCTATGGAGAGGAAACCGATATAGGCCGCGCGCAGGTTCATGCACTTTTAGACTGCACGTGGCGTGGAGGGGTTCCTGAAGGGCTCGGAGGGGCGTCGCCAAGCACGCAATTAGGTGGGTTGTGATGTCAACAAAACTTGACAAAATAAGAATAGTTTTAATAATTAGCTTGGTAATAGATTAAGAATGTCAAAATTACTGATCCCGCTATCACTGCTAAAAGAAAGGAAACGCAGTGAAATCTCCGCTCCCCATTCTTGCTGCGACATGTCTCGTTGTTGCAGCAAGCCCTCTTGCCTTTGCGCAGGACGTCGCGCCGGAACTGCCGGAATCTGCACTCGCCGAGGAAGCCCTCAAAGACCCCATAGCAACGGAGAGCCCCAACGAATCCGGTGACATTAAGGATGCCGCCGAAGAGTTAAAGAATTACTCCACAGCACCAGCACCTGGTGGTAACAGTCCGGTCGGTGATGAATACTCGGCCTTCTACCACGATGCTGTAGATCTGGAGTCATCCACCCCCGGCCAGCTTTTCCGTTCCGCGCCTGTTCGCAACCCGGCGAATACCCTCGGAATTACAAATATCGGCCCCTACAAGGCCCAGCGCATCCTGTATTCCTCTACCAACCGCACGGGAGAGAAAACGGCAGTCAGCGGCATTGTTATTGAGCCCAAAGCAGCATGGACGAAGCCGGGACCACGCCCGGTTGTAGCATTCGCCCCTGGTACCCAGGGTGTGGCAGACCGCTGTGCGCCGTCGCGCAAGATTGCTGAAGGCGTGGGGGATTATGAGCAGTTCTTCTTCGAGCAATACTTGAAGAAGGGATATGCGGTGGTGGTGACAGACTATGAAGGTCTTGGTACCCCAGGAATGCACACTTACATGGACCGAATCTCCCAGGGGCATGCAGTCTTGGATAGTGCGCGTGCGGCACAGCAGCTGAACGGCTGGGATATTAGTGGTGACAACCCCGTGTTCATTAACGGCTATTCGCAGGGAGGTGGGGCAGCGGCATCAGCAGCGGAACTCTATGATGACTACGCGCCTGAGCTTAACGTCAAGCTAGCAACGATTGGTGCTGCACCCGCGGATCTGACGTTGCTGCCGCCGGCTCTCGACGGCACGCTGTACTTCCTTTTTGAGTCCTATGCGTTGTTGGGCTTGAGTAACTCCTATGGCGAAGACCTGTACGCTCATCTCAATGAGAAGGGGGCTGCAATTCTCAAGCGCGCCACCAACACCTGCACCCTGGGGCTGGCTGGCTTTTCAGGAACCACCATTGAACAGATCAGCAATGAGGGCAAGAGCGTTGACCAATTCATTGCTACTGCGCCCTATGACCGAATTCTGGCGGACCAGCACATTGGTTACGATGCGCCGTCGATTCCGGTGGTGGTTACGCACGGCCGCGGCGATGACGTGATTCCTTTCTCCACCGCTGAGCAGCTGGTTGAGCAGTGGACTTCGCGCGGTGCAAACGTGACCTTTATTCCGAATGATGCCCGCTCCCACGTGGCTGGTACCGTCCCGCATATTACGGAATCCGTCAAGGCTATTGAGGCAGCGCTGTCTTAAAAGGAAGGTGTCTCGGGCACCTCAGTTCACAAGACAAACCCCTCGCCGGAGCTTAGTGATGAACTAGCTCGACGAGGGGTTTAAAAGTAGGAGGGGGGAGGGGCCGAAGGCTACTTCTGAACCTTCTCCGCGGCCTCCTCGAAGTCCAAGTCATCGTTTTCTTCAACGAGCTTGGCCAAGCGGGTAGCCTCCTCGAATTCCTGGATGACCTTCTCATCCGGAGCCTTGGTAGCAAGGGAAACACCGACGGATACGAGCAGAGCGGAGATGAAGCCCGGAACCAACTCGTAAAGGGTATCGCCCAGCGGGCTCATGCCCCAGCCGATGGCCACGACGGCACCGGTGATCATGCCGGCGATGGCGCCGGTGGAGTTGAGGCGCTTCCAGTACAGCGACAGCAGCACCAGCGGGCCGAAGGCGGAGCCGAAGCCGGCCCAGGCGAAGCCGACCAGACCCAGAATCGAATCCGACGGGTTGATTGCCAGCACAGCGGCGACGATGGCGATGGCCACGACGGCAGTACGGGACAGGTTGATCAGGACGTTCTGGCTTGGCTTCTTCTTAGCGAAGATGAGGTAGAGGTCCTCAATGAGGGAGGTGGAGACCACCAGCATCTGGGAGGACATCGTGGACATGATGGCTGCCAGAACAGCGGTCAGAACCAGACCAGCAAAGAGCGGGTGGAACATGACCTGAGCCATGTCCAGGAAGATGGTCTCGTAGTTCTCCTGGTCGGTGATGGAGTGGTTGGTCTCAGTGAAGAAGACCGTGCCGGAGAGCGCGACGAAGATGGCTCCGATCAGGGAGATGCCCATCCAGCTCACACCGTAGAAGCGGCCTGCGCGGGCGTCGGAAGGCTTGCGCAGCGCCATGAAGCGCACGATGATGTGCGGCTGGCCAAAGTAGCCCAGGCCCCAGGCCAGGTTGCCGATGATGACGGCAGCGGATACACCGGAGAACAGGGAGAAGTAATTGGGGTTCTCAATCACGCCACCGGTGGCGTAGGGGTTCTCAGCGGCGAAGCTGAAGATATCGCCCGGGTTGTCCAAGGAGAAGAGCACCATGATCGGCACGATGATGAGGGAGGCGAACATGAGCAGGCCCTGGACGGTATCGGTGTAGGACACCGCCAGGAAGCCACCGACGAAGGTGTAGAAGACCGTCACGGCTGCCACGACGAGCATGCCGACCATGTAGTCGCCGCCGAAGCTGGACTCGAAGTAACGGCCGCCGGCCACCATGCCGGAGGAGACGTAGAAGGTGAAGAAGAAGATAATGATGGCCGCCGCGATGATGCGCAGCAGGCGCGACTTATCGTGCAGGCGGTTTTCAAAGAAGGAGGGCACGGTAATGGAGTTGCCGGCAATTTCGGAGTAGGAGCGCAGACGCGGCGCGACCCACTTCCAGTTGGCCCAAGCACCGATGAGGAGGCCGATCGCCATCCACAGCTCGGACATACCGGTCAGGAACAAAGCGCCAGGCAGGCCCATGAGCAGCCAACCCGACATATCGGAAGCGCCGGCGGATAGGGCGGCTACGAACGGGTGGAGGCCGCGGCCGGCGAGAACGTAGTCGTCGTACTCATCCGTCTGCTTGTAGCTCCAGAAGCCGATAGCGGCCATGGCAAGCAGGTAGATGATCATCGCAACGACATACCAAGTGGAGTCTTGCACTGATCTCTCCTTGAGATTGAGATTAAAAAATAGGACCTAACCACGCTAACGAGGCACAAGCTCCTACCCAACTGAAAATTGGCTGGTTGACCAGTATTTGGTTACCTTGGTCACAGCTTATTGTACGGTCTTACTGGTGTTACGTCGTTATGTAACGAGACTATAACGATTGTCTATTTAGGCAGGATTCGGGAACTTTCTGCGACCCCGTCCCCAAAAGGCGTGCTGCTAGACTGGCCCCTATGGCTTCTTACCTGCTGCATGGCCTCTGGCTGCCCGTCTCCGGCCTGAGTCTATGGATCGAACAGGTCGAAGGGCACAAAATCATCATGCCCTCAGCAGTCCCAGGGGGAACCTTCCCGGATGTGGTCGATAGCATCCTGAGCAAGAAGACCTTCCGCAACCGCGCGCGAGTCTCCCTGCGTACGCCGAAGGGCAAAGATGTTTCCCTCATGGTGCCCATGGCTATGTTCGCCCCAGATGAAGCGGTAGAAACATTGGCCAAGCTGGAATACCTCGACACCGATAGCCAAGCGGCCACCCCAGAGCAGCGCGCGACCATCGCGCCGGATCTCCTGTGGCTCATCCGTGCTTATCGTGGCCTCTTCCGGTTTGTTCGCGCTGGCCGGGTGACCATCCGCCTGTCCTATCAAGCCGGTGAGTGGTACCCCATGTGGCAACTGGCCTCCGGTTTGGGCGAGCGCAGCTGGCTGGCGGAGATGCTAGCCTCCGCGCCCGGCATCCTCTCCATTAATAACCGGGCTCTCACTGATGATCTGGCGGATGAGCTCACGCACTGGATTGCCTACACCCAATTGCGCCCGCAGATCGATGCCCCGCGCGCAGCACCCTGGCATGATTTCGCTCAAGCACTGTTGAGAACTTCGCCCGTGAAGAAGGGGCGAGCGCAGTTATTGCGCGGGCTCAACGAGTGGAAAGACTCCATTACCTCTGTAGATCTTCAACTGGTCTTCCTCGTCGAGGAGCCGCCAAATGATTCTGTCTCCGTCGAGGATGCAGCATGGCCTATTCGTCTGCTGGTTCGCTCCGGCACGGATTCGCCGCTGCCGGTGCGGCAGGACCAGTTGGATCGGGGGAGCGTCGAGAAGCTGCGTGAAGCCCGTCGCCACGCCTTCGATGTGGCCCCGCGGCTAAAGTACAATTCCGCCCCGGCGAGCCGACATGCGGGTGATTGGGACGTCTACCTGACTACCGAACAGCTCGTGGATTTTGTCACCCACGACGCCGCTGCCCTGCGTAAGGCCGGTTTTACCGTCCTGTTGCCCAAGTCTTGGTCCCACATGGAGACCAAGGCCAAGCTGGAAACCACGGAGGTGCGTGATCCGGCTGATGCCGCCACCAAGGCGCACATCGGCATGGAGAAGCTGTTCAGCTATGACTGGAAACTTTCGGTGGGGGATACGCAGCTTACCGACGCCGAAATGCACGAGCTCATCTCCTCCAAGTCCGGCCTGATTCGCCTGCGCGGCGAGTGGGTGATGGCGGATACACAGGCTTTGAACAAGATCTCGCAATACATGCGCGAGTTGGCCGATACCGCCCGCCAGCGCGCCCTAAAGGAGCTCGAGCAGCTCGCCGCGACCGCCGAGATGGCCCGCCAGCTGGAACAACCCGGCTGGGAAGAACTTGTGGCCGAGGTGGAACGCCGCCGCAAGGAATTCAACGAGGGTGAACAAGAAGAAGCGGTCACGCTGGCGGACCTGCGCGAGATGGCCTTGAAGTCGATGGCGGAGGACCCCGTTGCCTTCACTGGCTCCGAGTGGCACACCTCGCTGCTTGGCGGGCTGGATAGTACTGCGCCCGACCGCGTGGAGATCCCCGATACGGTCCATGCCGAGCTGCGCGAGTACCAGCGCCGGGGCGTCGACTGGCTGTATTGGATGTCCCGCAACAACATCGGCGCGGTGCTGGCGGATGACATGGGTTTGGGCAAGACGCTGCAGCTGTTGTCCCTGCTGGCGGTAGAGAAGGCTGCCCATGAGACTGAGGGGGAAGCGGAGGCGTGGAAGCCCACCCTAGTGGTTGCCCCGACCTCCGTGGTGGGCAACTGGGCTAGGGAAGCCAAGCGCTTCGTGCCGGACTTTAAGGTCATGGTGCAACATGGCACCGGGCGCCTAAAGGGCGAGGAGCTGGTCACGGCGGCGCAGAACGCCGATATCGTCATCACCTCCTATGGCACGGTCAGCCGTGACTTCCTGACCTTGAGCAAGGTGGAGTGGGACCGCGTGGTCCTCGATGAGGCCCAAGCGATCAAGAACGCCTCCACGCGCTCCTCCAAGGCCGTGCGCGCCATCCCCTCGCGGCACCGCGTGGCGCTGACCGGCACGCCGATTGAGAACCGGCTGTCGGAAATGCGCTCCATCCTGGACTACTGCAACCCCGGGATCCTGGGCTCAGCTTCCTTCTTCCGCAACCACTTTGCCAAGGCCATCGAGCGCGAAGGAAGCGATGTCATGGCGGAGCGCCTGCGCCTGCTCACCGGCCCGTTCATCTTGCGCCGCCTCAAAACGGATCCGAATATCATCGATGACCTGCCGGAGAAGTCCGAGCAGATTATCACCGTGCGCATGACCGATGAGCAGGCCGCCCTCTACAAGGCCCTGGTCAATGACGTGGAACAGGCCCTGGCAAAGAAGAAGGAGGGCATCTCGCGCCGTGGCCTCATCTTGGCGTCACTGACCCGCATCAAGCAGATCTGCAACCACCCAGCGCACTTCTTGGCCGATGGCAGCGCTGTCACCATCAAGGGCAAGCACCGCTCCGGCAAGGTGGAAGAACTCATGCGGATCATCGACCAAGCCATCGAATCCTCGGAGCGCGTGCTGGTCTTTACCCAGTACAAGGCTTTCGGTGACGTCCTCCAGCCCTACCTGTCTGAGCAGCTGGGCTGCGAGATTCCCTTCCTCCACGGCGGGGTGAGCAAGAACCGGCGCGACCAGATGGTGGAGGAATTCCAGGCCGATGATGGCGCACCCGTCATGCTGCTCTCGCTCAAGGCGGGTGGTACCGGGTTGAACCTCACGGCGGCGTCGATTGTCGTGCACATGGACCGCTGGTGGAATCCGGCGGTGGAAAACCAGGCCACGGACCGCGCCTTCCGCATCGGCCAGCAGCGCAACGTACAGGTCTACAAGATGATTACCGCCGGTACTTTGGAGGAATCCATCCAGGACATCCTCGACGGTAAGACGCAGCTGGCCGGTGCCGTCGTGGGCGAAGGCGAGGGCTGGCTCACCGAACTGAGCCCCGAGCAGCTGGCGGACCTCATGAGCTACAGGGAACAGGAGAAGTAAATGGCACCAAAGAGTCCTGAGGACAACAACGTCATCTACGCCAACTTCGGCACCCGCAAGCGCGTGAGCACTCCGGAGGAGGTCAACCGCGTCGACCGCGTGCGCACCATGCAGCCGGCGGCCACGCGCCTGCTCAACTTTGTCAACCAGCAAACGGATTCCGGCCGAATTCGCCGCGGGCGCCAGTACGCCACGGAGGGCCACGTCGTGGGCCTCGATGTGCGCAATGGCGCGGTGCACGGAAAGGTCGCGGGCTCCCAGAACGAGCCTTTCGCGGTGCTCATCCAGGTGCCCTACCGCAATAACGAGGACATCGGGCGGCTGTCGGAGATGTTCGCGCGCACCCCGAACTCCGTGGCGCAAGCCAGGGAGGGCATGCTTGCCGACGCCTCCCTCGACATCCTCATCGCCGAATACCCCGACGACCTTCGCTTTTCCTGCACCTGCCCCGACCCGGAGTACGTGTGCAAGCACGTCGTGGCGGTGGCAGACCGCCTCGCGGCCCGGATGGATGCCGATCCTTCCGTGATTTTTGCCCTGCGCGGACTCGACTTCGCGCGGCTCGAGCAAGCGGTCATGGAGCAGGCCAAGGCGGCCTCGGAGGACTCGTTTTCCGCTTCTGCGGCCGCTGAAATCTCGGCCGAGGAACGCAATGCTTTGTTCTGGGAGGGGCGCGAGCTGCCGCCGTTGCCGGAGCCGAAGACCGCTCCTGCGGTGGATGATTCCGACCCGGAACTGTTGCGCAAGGCCATGCGCTCCGTCAGCCATACGAACATAGATTTGCTTCGGGCGGTCTCCGATGTCGAGGACCTTTACTATCATCTGACGCACTAGACATTGCCACCTTAAGGGGAGGGGCTCACACGCCCAGCCCTGGACCACGTTGTAGGGAGTTTGCATGGCCGCGGTCACGTTCATCCACACCTCCGATTTTCAGCTGGGCATGACCCGCTGGTTTTTAAGTCCCGCGGCGCAATCGCGTTTTGATGATGACCGCGAGGCGGCGGTGTTGCGCCTGGGGGAGCTGGCCACCAAGACGGGTGCCGAGTTCATCGTCGTGGCCGGTGACGTGTTTGAACACAACTCCTTGAGCAAGTCCACGCTGCTGCGGGCGAAGGATATGTTCAAGCGCCTGCCGGTTCCGGTCTACCTGTTGCCCGGCAACCATGACCCTCTCGTGGCGGATTCCATCTTCTTCAACTCCTTTGCGGATAACGTGCACGTGATTGCTGATTCGGAGCCGATTGCGGTGCGCCCGGGCGTGGAGATCGTCGGTGCTCCTTACCTGTCCAAGCGGGCCAACTATGACCTCGTGCGCCGCGCGCTGGAGCCGCTGCCGCCTGCCGAGGAGGGTGCGGTTCGCATCGCGGTGGGCCACGGCCAGGTGGAATCCCGCGCGGGCGAAGGCGAGGACTCGGATGCGGATACGATCGACCTCGCCTTCGTGGAGGAGTGTCTGGATAAGGGGGTTATCGATTACTTGGCGCTGGGGGATACGCACTCCACTGAATCCTTGGGCCGCTCCGGCAAAGTGTGGTTCTCGGGCAGCCCAGAGACCACCGCTTTCGACGATAGGGAGCGCGATTCGGGCAACGCCTTGGTGGTGACCGTTGAGGGGGATCGGGTGGACGTCGTCAAGCACCGCGTTGGCCGTTGGGACTTCCGGGCGATTGATGCGGACATCGACTCCATGGAGGATGTCGAGGGCTTCCTCAAGTTTTTGGACGCGGTGCCGGAGAAGATTCGCACCGCAGTCAAGTACAGCCTGCGCGGCACCGTGGGCTTGAGCGCGCAGGCCCGTTTGGAGCAGGGCCTAGCGGAGATGGAGGAGGTCTTCGCCTCCCTCAAGCCCCGCGAGAGAACCATGGATCTGCATCTGGCGCCCTCGGAAGAGGAGCTCAGCGAGCTGAGTTTGAGTGGGTACGCCGCGGATGCACTAGCGGAGCTGCTTGAGGATCTAGATAATCCCGCCGCCCGCGACGCTGCCAACCTGTTGTTCCGCCTCAGCGCGAAGGGAGTCTAAACCATGATGCAGCTGCATTCTGTGGAACTGAACAATGTCCGGGGCGTGGAGCATCTGGAGGTCAAGGACCTCCCAGAGACCGGGGTGGTGGTCATCGGTGGGCCGAACGAAGCCGGCAAATCCACGCTGGTGGAGGCCATCGATTTCGTGCTTACGGAAAAGCACACGGCCAATTCCAAGCCGGTGCGGGCGCTGCAGCCTGCCGGCCGCGACGTGGGGCCTGAGGTCACACTGGAGGCGACCGTGGGGCCTTACCGCTTCCGCATTCGCAAACGGTGGGTGAAGAAACGCACGTCGGAGCTGCACGTTTTCTCCCCGCGCCCGGGCCAGTGGACCGGAGCCGAGGCGGATGGGGAGTTGGAGCGGATCCTCAGTGAGAACGTGGACCGCGCGCTTCTCGACGCCCTCTTCGTCCGCCAGGACGACAACCACCAAGGCATCGCCGCGGTGGGCATTCCTTCCCTGACCGCGGCGCTGGAGGAGCAGACCGGAGCGAGTGCCGCGGCGGAAGACTCCGAGCTGCTCACGCGCATCGAGGCGGAGTACAAGGAGTACTTCACCGCGAAGACAGACAAGTCGGCAGGAGACTATAAGGCTGCCATCGCCGCGCTAGCGGATGCTGAGGAGAAGCACGCTGCCGCCGAGGCAGCGCTGCGCGAGCTCGACGGTGTGGTGGAGCGCTATGAGGCTGCCGAGCTGAAGAAGAAGGAGGCTGAAGCCGCTCTGCCGGCGGCCGCGGAAGAATGCGAGCGCCGTGACGGTGAGCTGGTCGCCGCACGGGCTGCCCAGGAGAAGGTCACCGCGCAGGAGGCTGCAGTGACTCGGGCGGCGGAGGCCGTGACGCGCGCGGAGGAGGAAGCGGAGCGCCGTAAAGCTGTGGTTGCTGAGCATGCCGCAGCCGTAGAGTTAGCAGAGCGCGCCGCCGCCGCGGTTGTGGAAGCCCGGGAGCGGACCGAGGAAGAAGCCGCCGCCCGCACGAAACTAGAAGAAGAGCGCGCCGAGGTCCACAAGCGCTACGAGGCCGTGCGCGAGGAACGCCAGCGCGCCCGCCGCGCGCAGCAGCGTGCTGAACGTGAGGCCCTGGGCACCCGACTCGAAACACTGAACAAGCTGGAAGAGACTTTGGCGGCCCGCCGCCGTGAGCTGGCGGCGACTCCCGACGTACCGAACCTTCAGGCCTTGGAGGACGCGGCTCGCGAGGTTACTGTCCAGGAGCGCCTGCGGGCAGCTGCGGCGGCCAAGCTTTATTTTTCCGGTGAGGGCTCCTTTGTCGTCGATGGCGAGGAACGTGCGCTGGAGAACGGTCAAGAACTGGCAGTCGAACTGCGCGAGGGCACCACGCTGAAGGTCGGTGACATCACCGCCCGCTATGCAGCCGGTGCGGGCGATAGCGGTGAGGAAGGCGTGGAGAAGGCCCGCGTGGAGCTCGCACGCCTGCTGGAGGATGCCGGGTGCGACGACCTTGAGTCCGCCCGCGCCACCCACGAAAAGCACGCGGAGCTGGCCTCCGCCACGGATACTGCTGCCCGCGAGCTTCATGCTGCGCTGGGTGGGGAGGACCTGGGTGAGTTGCGTGCGCGCTTTGAGGCGGGCGCGGCCGATGCTGAGGACGCCGAGAAGGTGGGCGGGACTACTGAGGACGACGCAAAGCCGCGGGAGCTCGACGTAGTGGAGCGTGAGGAAGAGGAGTTGCGCAGGAAGCTGGATGAGCTTGATCGCGCCCTGGCGCCCTACCGCGAGAACAAGGCGGGCGCGGCACTGGAGGTGGCTATGGTCCGTGCGGAGGAGGCCACCGCGCAGCGCGATGCCAAGGCCGCGGCAGTGGCGTCGGCGCGTGCCCAGCTTGCTGATGAAGGCGTGACCGCCGCTATCGAAGCAGCACGGACCGCGTACGCTACTGAGAAGAAAGCGCTGGAGGAGATGTCCGCCGTCGATGTCGACACCGCGGAGCAGTTGGCGCGGGGAGCGCATACGCACGTTGATTCCCTGAATACAGCGGTCAATGCGGCGGTGGGGGATATGCGTGAGTTCCGCGGGCTTATCGATATGCACTCGGGCGCGGCCGAAAACGAGGAGAAGGCCGCTGCCGAACTCGACGTTGCTCGTGAGCGCCACGCTGCCATCCAGCGCCGCGCGGAGGCCGCGCGCTACCTGCGTTCGCTCATGCTGCGCCATCGCGATGCCGCCCGTCAGCGTTATGCCGCGCCTTTCGTCACTGCACTCAACGGACTAGCCCGCACCGTGTTCGGCGGTGACGTGGACTTCGAGCTTTCCGAAGAGCTCAAGGTCCAGGCGCGCAGCCGCAACTGCGAAACCGTGACCTTCGACGCGCTCTCCGGCGGCGCGAAGGAGCAGTTGAGCATCTTGACGCGCTTTGCCATCGCCCAGCTGGTGTCCAGTGAACCGGTACCCGTCGTTATCGATGACGCGCTGGGCTCCACCGACTCGCAGCGTCTCCAGCTCATGGCGGCACTGTTTACAAAGGCAGGGAAGACAACGCAGGTCATCGTGCTCACCTGTATGCCGCAGCGCTATTCCTGGGTACCCGGGCGCATAGACCTGGACATGGAGAGGCTTAGGAATGCTTAAGAGCCGGAGTGTAGGGTAAGTGCCATGACAGCGGATATTCGATGGCTCACCGGCAGCGAGCAAGAGCTGTGGCGCCAACTCCTGGCCAGCATTCGCAAGATTAATCGCGGCATGGAGGAAACCCTCTTGGCCTGCAGTGATATCTCGGCGGCCGAATTCTCGGTGCTCGTTTCGCTTTCGGAGGCACCCGAGCATACCCTGCGCCTGCGCGATCTGTGCACAGAATTGGAGTGGGACCGCTCCCGCGCTTCCCACCAGATCACCCGCATGGAAAAGCGTGGGCTCGTACGCAAAGAAAAGTGCGCAGGCGATGCCCGCGGCGTGGAGGTCGTCATGACGCGGGCCGGCCGTGAGCGACTTGAGGCGGCGGTGCCGGAGCATGTTGAGTCCGTGCGCCGCATGGTCTTTGACCATCTGGATCCCGCCGATGTTCCGGCGCTTCTGCGCTTTTGTGAAGGCGTGCTCTCGGAGAAAAACCTTCCGGGCTATGACGGCTTCGTGCCGGATGAGCGCCTGGGCACTCGTGACCACTAGCTGCGCCCACCGGGGTAGAGTAGGCCCCGTCCGTTTACGCACCAGGAGGTGACCCGTCCACATCATGATGGGACAAGAATTGTTCGAGCACCCAGAGCGCCAATACACCACGTACGTCATCACGCCGCTGAAGGAACTCAGCGTTCAGGTAGGCTCCGTCGAGGACTTGGAAGAGCTCAGCGAGGAGCAAACCGCCGCACTTGAGCACGCCCTCGAACAGCACCCGGACGGGGCTCTGACCTTCGATGATGCCTCCCAGTTGTGGATTATCGGCGCGGAGGATGACATCGAGCGCATGTTTCAGGATCGTGAGGACTTCGTCGAAGCGCTCAACAACAATGAGGACCCTGGGGTCTAGCCCACAGTCGGTGTCATACTAAAGGCGGATAGCGGCCGAAATATCTGCGTTTAACTACGGTCAGCTCTGCATAAACTGCTAAGATACTCTGTGTTAATGGGCGAGCATCCCACACGCCACCACGAGACGGTTTCCGCGAAAACTTCTCAGGCACAGGGAGCTAAGTGAAAGGACTAAACATGATCGTCGAGCGCGATTTGGCTCAGGAGCAGCGCGAAGCAGCTGCCCGTGACAAGGCTGATGGCTGGGTTTCCGTCTTCGTTGAGTGGATTCCCTCCATGCTTCTTTCCGTGGTGATGCTGGGAGCTTTGATGTTCGGCATGTACTACGTCGAGCACGGCACCCTGGACATCACCCAGCCGATCGTCAACCAGCACATCACCCAGTAGCCTGGTTCGCCTCCTCGCTGCCGTCCAGCGGGGAGAATAGCTTGACTTGAGCCCCAGCAGAATTTCCTGCTGGGGCTTCGTCCTTCTCACCTGCCGCAACACTCAACCTGTTCCTTTGCGCCGAAAGCCATTGCGGTTCGGGAAGGGCTTCATGCATGCGTAGAACCATGCCCAGGCCGCCGCGCAGCTGCCCTCGTTGACAAAACTATCGCTCCCGCCTCAAGATCTCGCTTGATCTTTGGCAACTAGGGCAGTGTCGAGCCTGAGAGTTAGTTTCCGAGCCATCACTTCTTCGCCCTTCGCGCTCACCGCGAGCCTTAAACAGCCGCCGCCCGCGGCTTCGGTGAGCGCGAAGGGCGAAGCCATGCGATAGCCTGAACTCCATGGCCTCTCATATCTACGTTCGCTATCTCAACGGCCCGCTCCTGTGGCTGGGAATTATCGTCGGTCTTGCCGTCGTGGCCGCTGTGGTTCCCACGATGATTGACTCCACGTGGGCAGCCACCCTTTTTGGTGCCTTGGTCATCGCTACAACCGTGGCCTGCATCATGATGCGAGTGAAAATCGTCGTGAGTGACGACGACGTTGTGGTTTCCATCCTGGGTATCTTCACGAAGAGGATTGCACTCAGCGATATCACCGGTGCCAGCGTCGGGCCTGAGACTGGGCTCAAGGAAGGCGCAGGCCCGCGTGTTGTCGATGGGTCTCCGGCCTATATCGTTTCTGGGCCGACTGTGCGCATCGAGCAGGGCCGAAGCTCTCTCATCGCTTCGGCGAAGAATCCGGAAGAAGTGGTTGCGGATATTAAGGCGCGCTTGCGTTAGTTCCATATCCCCAGACCTCGAACCCGAAACCTCCAAGTGAGTGGCTTGGTGCCGTCAAGCGCTGGGTGACGCCCACCTGCAGGTTGCGGGTTTCAGGTCTGGGGGAATGCAGAATGGCAGAGTGCGAAAGGCTTTCCCGCACTCGCGGCATCATTAAAATTGCGGGCCGCGGTGCGGCCTGATGGGAGAGAGGTTTGGGCATGAAAAAGTGCCCCTGACAGGGATCGAACCTGCGACCTTCGGTACCGGAAACCGATGCTCTAATCCGCTGAGCTACAAGGGCATTGCTGGCGAAATGCCAACGATGCGATTCTAGCCTATAAAGACTGAAGCGCAGTAATTGGCCTCACGCCGATGGGGGTGTGGCGGGAGGAAGGGGCGGCTAGGTAAGTCGCCCCTTCATTGTTTCGCAGCCTGTGTTACTGGGCGGGCTGCTCCTGTGCCTGGGGCTGGTCAAAGAAGCCCGGCGCATCCGCGGTGTGGACCTCACCGGTGCGCAGGTAATCAACCACGATCTGGTCGACGGCCTTGTTGCCCATCGCGAAGTGGCCGTGACCCGGGCCGTGGACGGTCACCACGCGGGACTGCATCGGATCCGAGAGACCGCGGTAGAAAGCGTACGGGGTCTGCGGGTCACCGGTGGCCTGCAGCTGCAGCGGCTTGGTCTGCAGGTTCTGGCCGGAGACGGCAATCGGGGTGTTGACCGGTGCGCGGCCACCGCAACCCGCGCCGGAGGCGTACATCGAGTTGAACAGAGTGAAGGGGTCAATCGTGACGAAGTTCGACCAGAGGAACGCCGGAATGAGGGTGGGATCCGTCGGCGCGGTGTTCTCATTGCACATGATGATGTTCTGCATGCTCACGGCATTGAGAACGTCCTGCTGAGCCTGCTGCGGATCCTGCTGAGGCTGCTGTGCTGCCTGCTCCTCAAAGTTGATTGGCTCGATGCCGCCGATGTGCTTAGCCAGCGTGTCCCAGGCCTCTGGGCGGGGGAGCAGCTCACGGGTCGCGGACAGCGTCGGCGAGGAGGCTTGGACAGCTTGCGGGTTGCGTACCTTGCCGGCGAGGTGCTCTGCCTGCACGCGCAGCTCACCGGTAGCAGTCATGATGTTAGCGCCTGGCTGTCCGGCGAATTCCAGCCCCGGCGGGAGGTCACCAATCTGGGCGTTTGGTGGAAGCACAGTCGGGCGCACGCCTGCCTCGGCGGCAACAATCTGGGACCAGCGCTCGTAGGCCTTCAGCGGGGTCTTTCCGGCGTGGTAGGTGGCGTCATTCTTGGACACGTACGCGAAGAAGTCATGCAGCGCATTCTCGTAGCCTGCCTGCTGGGAAGCGAAGATCTGGTTCCATGCCATCTTCGGATTCATACCGGAATCCAGCACGACCTTGTCGGTGTGCTGTGGGTAGAGCGTGGCGTAGGTGGAGCCCAGGAAGGTGCCGTAGGAGAGACCGGCGATGTTGATTTTCTCCTCGCCGAGTGCCTGGCGGACAACCTCCCAGTCCTTTGCGGTGTTTTCCGTCGTCAGGGAGTCCGTGTAGCCGGGGGTGTTCTTCTCGCAGTCATTGCGGGTAATCGCGCCGATCTGCGTGATCTCCGCAAGGGGATTGGCGCCCAGCTCACTGGCCGTGCAGTTCACCTCTCCCGACTCGCGCAGGCCACGCGGCTGCACACCGATGATGTCGTAGCTCTGTTTGACTTCCTCCGGCCACGCGGCGAAGCTCACCCAGCTATACGCGTCACCGCCCGGGCCACCCGGGTTGGTAAACAGGGTGCCCTGTCGGTTTCCGGTGGCCTTGAGGCGGATGAGGCCGACGTCGATGGTGCCTTTCTCCGGGGCATCGTGATAGGTCGGAACGGTCACGTGCCCGCATTCAGCGCGCTCTTCGGTGACCCCTTCCGGGCACGGGCCCCAGTTGATGGTGGGTTGGTCGGCGTGAGCAACAGCGGGCGCGGCAACCAGGCCGGCAGCAACAGCTACGGGCCCCAGCACCGAGCCTAAAACGCGAGAAAGACGCATAGAATAAGGCTCCTGAAATCGTTAATTAGTACGTGCCTTATCCTATGCGCCGGGGGTGATGTGAGCCGAGTGTTCGGAAGGGGCGGGTGCCCCCGAACGTCACATTACTTAACAATCACCACAATGAGATCGCGAGGGCCGTGGACACCCTCCACGCGGGAGAGCTCAATATCCGAGGTTGCGGACGGACCAGAGATCCACGTCGCCGGGCGCTCCGGGTTCATGCGGGAGACCATCTCCGGGACGCCGTAGACAATCTGGTCCTTACGCACGATGCACACGTGACGGTCCGGCACCAAGGTCAGCGCGCGACGGCCACAGGTTTCATTGGACTCGAGCACGATGGTGCCGGTCTGCGCGGAGGTGACGTGGGATTCGGTCACCACGGCGTCGACAGCGTCGAGCTCACGCGGGTCCTTGGCGTTGTCATCCGGGGTAGAGGTGCCCTCGAAGCCGTCGAGAAGCCCGGCATCCATGCCGGGTGCATAGACGACGTTCGAGCAACCGCGCTCTTTAAGGATGTCCACGAGGGTGGAGTTCAGCCCGGACTCATCGGTGACGTGTACATCAGCCTTGTAGTCCTCGAGGCGGTCCACCAGCATCTCGCGCAGCTCATCTTCGTTGAGCGTGCCTTCCTTCTGGTACTCGCGCGGGATGTCTACGTGGTCCGGCAGGCCGGCCTGCTTCTGGGCGGCTGAAATACGGTTGAGGATTTCCTCTTTGGCGGTGGTCACTTGATGCCCTCCTTCTTGGCTTGGGCGAGGAGTTCTTGAGCTTCGTCAGTGTTGAACCATTGGCGGAAGGACTTCTTCGGCGGAACGGCAGTATCGCGTACCTCGGACCAACCAGACATGAACAGCGGCAGCTTGTCGATGACTCCGTTGAAACCACCGAGGACACGGCCGAGTGCCACCATGTGGGTGATCTGGTTCCAGATCTTCGGGTTCTTCCACACCAGCTCCACGACCTGGAAGAGCTTCTCCTCGACCGGCGGGGTGGCGTGGGTGACCTTCTGGTAGCGGTTTTCCAGAATGACCTGGGAGAGCGGGATGCGCACCGGGCACACCTCGTCGCAGCGGCCGCACAGGGAGCAGGCATAGGGCAAGCTTGCCGACGGATCGTTGTGGTCCTTCATGCCAGTCAGCTGCGGCGTCAGGGAGATGCCGATCGGGCCTGGGTAGACCGAGCCATAGGCGTGGCCGCCGGCGCGCTCGTAGACCGGGCAGACGTTCAGGCAAGCAGAGCAACGGATGCATTTGAGCGCCTCGTGGCCGACGGGGGAAGACAGAGCAGCGGTGCGGCCGTTATCCAGCAGCACGATGTGGAAGTTCTGCGGGCCGTCGCCCTCGGTAACACCCGACCACATGGAGGTGTACGGGTTCATGCGCTCCGCGGTGGAGGAGCGCGGCAGCAGCTGCAGGAAGACCTCGAGGTCCTGGAAGGTCGGGACAAGCTTCTCAATACCCATCACGGTAATGAGGGTCTCCGGCAGGGTCAGGCACATGCGGCCATTGCCCTCGGACTCCACGATGTTGATGGTGCCGGTTTCTGCCACACCGAAGTTAGCGCCGGAGATGGCGACCTTGGCCTTCATGAACTGCTCGCGCAGGAACTGGCGGGATGCCTCAGCCAGTTCCGCCGGCTCGGCCTTGAGGGAGTCATCGGTATTCGGCATCTTGTTGACAAAGATGTCGCGAATCTCCGCGCGGTTGCGGTGGATAGCCGGGACCAGAATGTGGGAAGGCTTGTCCTCACCCAGCTGGACGATGAGCTCCGCCAGGTCAGTTTCCTGGGCGTGGATGCCGGCCTCTTCCAGGTGCTCGTTGAGCGCGATTTCCTGGGTGGCCATGGACTTGATCTTGACCACCTCGGTCTCACCGGTCTCGCGGATAAGACCCTCGATGATCTCGTTGGCTTCCTTGGCGTCGCGTGCCCAGTGGACGATGCCTCCGCGCTTGGTCACCTGCTCTTCGAATTGGAGCAGCAGTTCGCCCATGCGCACGGCGACGTCATCCTTGAGTGCCGAGCCGGCGTCGCGAAGCTGCTCCCAGTCCGGTGTTTCATCCACGGCGTGCTGGCGCTTGTCACGAATCGTGGTGGTGGCGTGGTGCAGGTTGCGGCGCTGGGTGGCGTTGTTGAGGCCCACGTGAGCCAGCGGCACGAAGGCCTTCGAGCCGCGCAGGTTGCCGTAGCCTTCAGGAGCGCGCGGAGGAGTGGTGTCGAGGAAGGAAGTCATTAGAGCATCTTCTCCTTGGAGTAGGCCGCAGAGGTAGGAGTCCACGGGTGTTCCTTGGTGGAGGCGAGGATTTCCGCCAAGTGGATAGCGCGAACACCGGAGCGCTGGCGGGCCAGGGCACCACCGATGTTCATCAGGCAGGAGGAGTCACCGCCGGTGACGTATTCGGCCTCGGTTTCGCGGATGTGGCGGGTTTTGTCACCCACCATCGCGGCAGAAACCTCGGCGTTCTTGAGCGCGAAGGTGCCGCCGAAGCCACAGCACTCTTCAGCATTAGGCAGCGGGGCGAGGTCGATTCCTTCGACCTCCTTAAGAAGCTGGTAGGGGCGGTCACCCAGTTTGAGGAAACGTAGGCCGTGGCAGGAGGGGTGGTAGGTCACGCGGTGAGGGAAGAAGGCGCCGACGTTGGTGACACCGGCGACGTCGACAAGAAACTCCGGCAAGTCCAGGGTCTTGCCGGCTGCCTTCTTGGCGCCGTCCACATCAGCGGAGGTGCCGAAGCGGTCCGCGATCATCTCGTGCTGCTCGCGCACGGCGCCCACGCAGGAGCCGGAGGCAGAAACCACGTAATCAATGGAGGGATCCGCGAAGGCGTCCGCATAGGTGCGGATCATGCCCAAGGTCTGCTCCTGGTAGCCGGTGTTGATGTGCATCTGGCCGCAACAAGTCTGTTCCTCGGGGAAGACGACGTCGTAGCCCAGGCGGGAGAGGATCAGGGCCGTGGCCTTGTGGGCATCGGGGAAAAGTGAGTCACCGATGCAGGTGGAAAACAATGCTACTCGCATTTGTGAGCGCTCCTTAATCTGCCTCCATGTGGCTTGTCCCGTGCTGTGCACAGCGGAGTTGTGCTCGGATGCGCGCTACCAGGACAGCCGCACTGGGCATTTTTCGAGTGTGTACCTTTGAGCCTACCGCCCAAAACTCACATTATCGACACGGGATTACCCCTCCTACCTGGCTTTTTATCGCAACACTAATGTTGTGAAATTCCTAACGTGCGGTGATGGTCGCAGCGGTCGCGGCCGATATGAGGCAACCCCCAGACTGGGCGATGAAGACGCCCGAATCTGGGGGTAGTTAGTGGTGTAGAACTTTATGGCTAAACCCTTTTAGGGGACCAAGAAGCCCAGCACGTTGGTCATGAGGAAGACGATGACGCACACGACGGCGAGGAAGGCGACGGAGTAGCCCACGACCGCCTTGAAGATGCGGGATTCCTCGCCCTCCATCTGCACGGCGGTGGCGGCGATGGCCAGTGACTGCGGGGAGATCATCTTGCCCACAACGCCACCGGAGGTATTGGCGGCCAGCATGAGGTCCGGATTGACGCCGATGCGCTCGGCGGCGGTGACCTGCAGGTTGGCAAAGAGTGCGTTGGCGGAGGTATCCGAGCCGGTGACGGCGGTGCCGATCCAGCCCAGGACGGGGGAGAAGAGCGCGAAGATGCCGCCGACAGAAGCCACGAACTGGCCGATGGAGATGGTTTGGCCGGAGTAGTTCATGGTGTAGGCCAGTGCGAGGACCAGGATGATGGTCAGCGCGGAGAACTTCATGCGGGAGACAACCTCGCCGAACTTGGTCAGCGGCGCGGAGGCGTCCAGCTTGTAGCGGCCGTTCTCGTTGAAGGTCATGTAGATAAGGGCCACGATGATGCCGGAAATCAGCAGTAGGGTTCCCGGGTTGCCCAGCACGTTGAACGTGAAGGCGGTGTCCATGGCGTGGCCTTCGGCGTCGAAGACGGTGCCGTCGAGAAGCGGCCAGGCAACGTTGACCTGGAGGAAGCCGAAGATGGCCGGCCATGCGGTGGCGATGGCGAAGACAGCGGTGACCACGGCATAGGGCAGCAGGGCCATCCAAATGCGGCTGCCGTTGAGATCCGTGACCTCCTCCTGGGCGGGCAGCTCCATGCGCTCGCGCAGGCTGTCGACACCCTTGGGCTTCCACACACGCAGGAAGATGAAGCCCGCGCCGAGGGAGACGATGCAGGCCACGACGTTGGTGAGCTGGTAGGCGAAGAAGGTAGCCGCGGCCCACTGGGCAATGGCGAAGGAGATGCCGATGACGGCCGCGGCGGGGCCGGCCTCCTTAACACCGCGCATGCCGTCAAGGATAAAGAGGATGAAGAAAGGCACGACGGCGGCAATGAGCAGGACCTGGAGGGAAATCAACGCGGCGATGTCAGCGGTCTGCTCGGCGGTGCGCCCGCCGACCGAGCCCGCGGTGGTGACTGGGATGCCCACCGCGCCGAAGGCCACGGGCGCGGTGTTGGCAATGAGCACCGTGGTGGCCGCCTTGAGCGGCTTAACACCCAAGGCCAGGATCATGGTCGCCGTAATCGCGACGGGAGCGCCGAAGCCGGCGAGGGCCTCCAGCAGGCCACCGAAGCAGAAGGCGATGAGGATGGCCTGGATGCGGATATCGCCATCGCCCAGCAAGTCAAAGGTCTTGCGCAGGTCATTGAATCGTCCGGAAGCCACGGTCACTTCGTAGAACCAGATGGCGGTGATGATCACCCAGACGATGGGGAAGAGGCCAAAGAGTCCGCCGCGCACCGCGGAGGACAGGGCCATGCCGGTGGGCATGTCCATGCCAAAGACTGCGATGAGGAGTGCCACGAGAAGCGCTACCGCACCCGAGGTATGGGCGCGGGCCTTGAGGCCCAAGAGCATGATGAAGAACGCGATGAGCGGCAGCGTGGACACCAGCGCGGTAAGCCCCACGTTGCCAGCAATGGCGTCGGTGGTGATGTTGAAGGTTGACATAAATCTCAATTCCAGTTGGCTCCCGCTGGCGTCCTCGTGGAGATCCCCAGGATGCGGCACCGCATGTTTCGGCCGAGCGAGAGGGCGAAAGATTGAATCGATTCAGATAACGCCTTTTAGGGTAGAACTTGGCGCTTCGCTGTGCTGCATTGTTCACCCGATGGGGGTGAGTGACCTTGCTAACGTCTGAGACCTGGTAGCGCCTCCAAGCGGCGGAGACGATAGACTTTGGCCCTATGAATCCTGAAGATCTTTCCGTCCTGATCAAGAACACTGCCGCCGCCGTGCTCACCGAGCATGAGCTGGACTCCTCCGTCCTGCCGGAGACCGTGAGCGTGGAGCGCCCGCGCAACCCGGAGCACGGCGATTACGCCACCAACCTGGCACTCCAGGTGGCCAAGAAGGCCGGCACCCAGCCCCGCGAGCTGGCGCAGTGGCTGGCGGATGCCCTCGCCGGCAATGACGCCATCGATGAAGCATCCATCGCGGGCCCGGGATTCCTCAACATTCGCCTCGCTGCTGCTGCCCAGGGCGCCATCGTGGCCCAAGTCCTTAGCGCCGGTGCGGACTTTGGTAGCAACTCCACCTACCAGGGCAAGAAGATCAACCTGGAGTTCGTCTCCGCGAACCCGACTGGCCCGATCCACCTGGGCGGAACCCGCTGGGCTGCCGTGGGCGATTCGCTGGGCCGCGTGCTCGAAGCCTCCGGCGCGGAGGTGACCCGCGAGTACTACTTCAACGATCACGGCGGACAGATCGACCGCTTCGCTCGCTCCCTCGTGGCTGCCGCCAAGGGCGAGCCCACCCCGGAGGACGGCTACGGCGGCGATTACATTAAGGAGATCGCGCAGGGGGTGCTGGATCAGAACCCGGCAGCTCTCGATGGCAGCGACGCCGACGTGCAGGAAGCCTTCCGCTCTGCCGGCGTGGAGATGATGTTCGCCCAGATCAAGGAGTCCCTCCACGAGTTCGGCGTGGACTTTGACGTCTACTTCCACGAGAACTCCCTCTTCGAGTCGGGCGCGGTGGAGAAGTCCATCCAGAAGCTCAAGGACAACGGCAAGCTCTACGAAGCCGAGGGCGCATGGTGGCTGAAATCCACCGAATACGGTGACGATAAGGACCGCGTGGTCATCAAGTCCGATGGCAACGCCGCCTACATCGCCGGCGATATCGCCTACGTGGCCGATAAGTTCGACCGCGGCCACGACCTGGCCATCTACATGCTGGGCGCAGACCATCACGGCTACATCGCTCGCCTGCGCGCCTCGGCCCAGGCCCTGGGCTATGACCCGGAGGCCGTCGAAGTCCTCATCGGCCAGATGGTGAACCTCGTCCGCGATGGCCAGGCGGTCAAGATGTCCAAGCGTGCCGGCACCGTCATCACCCTTGATGACCTTGTCGAGGCTATCGGCGTCGACGGCGCGCGTTACTCCCTGGTGCGCTCCTCCGTGGATTCCAGCCTGGACATCGACTTGGGCCTGTGGGCTTCCCAGTCGGCGGATAACCCGGTCTACTACGTGCAGTATGGCCACGCCCGTATTTGCTCCATCCTGCGCAAGGCAGCAGAGCTGGGCTTCGACACCGCCGCGCTTGCCGACGGCCCCCTCGACCTCCTCACCCACGAGAAGGAAGGCGACCTCATCCGCACCCTAGGCGAGTTCCCCGAGGTTGTGGCCACCGCCGCTACGCTGCGTGAACCGCACCGCATCGCGCGTTACGCCGAGGAGCTTGCCGCCGTGTTCCACCGCTTCTATGACCAGTGCCAAGTGCTGCCGAAGGCTGGTGAAGAGACCGAGCCGATTCACTCCGCACGCCTCGCCCTGGCCAGCGCCACCCGCCAGGTCATGGCCAATGCCTTGACCATGGTCGGGGTTAGCGCACCGGAGAAGATGTAAGAAAAGGTATCGATGACTGATTTCAATTCTCTTCCGGCCCACGTGTGGCCGCGCAACGCAGCGCGTGACTCCGATGGCGTGGTCTCGATTGGTGGCGTTTCCCTGACCGAGCTGGCCGAAGAATACGGCACCCCGCTCTATGTTTTCGATGAACAGGACTTCCGCTCGCGCTGCCGGGACATGGCCCAGGCCTTCGGCGGCCCTGACCACGTGCACTACGCCTCCAAGGCTTTCATCACCAAGCGCATCGTGCGCTGGGTAGACGAGGAGGGCCTGTGCCTCGACGTCGCCTCCCTCAATGAGGCCAAGCTAGCGCTCGCCGCGGACTTCCCGCCCGAGCGCATGACCGCGCATGGCAATAACAAGGAAGACGAGTACCTCGAGCTGTGCGTTAACGAGCGGATTGGCCATGTGGTGCTGGATAACGCGGAGGAGCTCTCGCGCCTCAACAGCATTGCTGCGGCCGCCGGCCGCGTGCAGCCGGTGATGATTCGCGTGAAGCCTGGCGTGGATGCCCACACGCACGAATTCATCGCCACGGCTCACGAGGACCAAAAGTTCGGCATCTCCCTGTCCACCGGCGCTGCCTTCGAGGTGGCTCGCACGGTGCTGGAATCCGCGAACCTTAAGCTCGTGGGATTGCACTGCCACGTGGGCTCCTCGGTGTTTAATGCCGATGGTTTCAAGCTGGCAGCCGAGCGCGTGCTGAGCCTGTACAAGCGCATTCACTCCGAGCTCGGCGTTGCCCTCGAGGAGTTGGACTTGGGCGGCGGCTTCGGCATTCCCTACATGGAATACGAGGAAGCCCTCGACGTCGCCACGCTGGCCAAGGACCTGCTCGACGCCGTGGAGCGCACCGCTACTGAGCTCGGCATCAAGCCGCCTTTCGTGTTGGTGGAGCCCGGCCGCACGCTGGTGGGGGCCTCCGCGGTCACCGTCTACCGCGTGGGCACGGTCAAGGATGTGGAGACCGGCAAGGCGGATCTGCCGATGCGCCGCTACCTCTCCGTGGACGGTGGCATGTCCGATAACATCCGGCCGGCGCTCTATGGCTCGGAGTACGACGTGCGCGTGGTCAACCGCCGCACCCAGGGCGAGCCCGTAGATTCGCGCATCGTGGGCTTCCACTGCGAGTCCGGCGACATTCTGGTCAACGAGCGCCGTTTCCCCTCGGATATCACTACCGGGGATCTCCTCGCTTTCGCCACCACCGGTGCCTATCAGTACATGATGGCCTCGCGCTATAACGGTGCTTTGCGCCCGGCGGTCGTCTCCGTGCGTGACGGCAAAGCCTCGCTCATGCTGCGCCGGGAAACGGTGGAGGACTTGTTGGCGTTGGACGTCGACTAGCGCGGCGTTGCCACAGCTCACCGCATTTTATTCACAAAGATATGGCCGGTCGCGCGTTGTGCCGGCCACTTCGCGTAGAAATAGACAGCTCGTTCTGTATAGTGATGGGCTAGCACGTAACAATCATTCGCAATTTCAACAAGGGGACACCATGACGATGACGAACCGTAGCAAGAAACCCGAAGGCGAACCCGTAGGAATCGCGCTGCTTGGATTTGGCACCGTGGGCGCCGAGGTTTTCCGCCTCGTGCAGGAAAACGCTAACGCTTTTGCGCACCGCATTGGCGGCCCCGTGGAGATCCGCGGCGTCGCCGTGCACAACAAGAACAAGCTGCGCCCGGGCGTGCCGGCGGAGCTACTGACCGACGACGCCAAGGCACTTGTCCTGCGCGATGATATCGACCTCGTCGTCGAGGTCATCGGCGGCATTGATTTCCCGCGCGAGCTCGTCCTCGCGGCCCTCAACGCCGGCAAGTCCGTGGTTACCGCCAACAAGGCTCTCGTGGCCGCGCATGCGGATGAGCTCGCTGAGGCCGCCGACCGCGCTGACGTCGACCTTTATTTCGAGGCCGCCGTGGCCGCTGCCATCCCGGTGGTCGGCATGCTGCGCCGTTCCCTGGCCGGCGACAAGATCCAGCGCATCTCCGGAATCGTCAACGGCACCACGAACTTCATCCTGGACGCCATGGAGTCCACTGGTGCCTCCTATGAGGACGCACTGGCTGAGGCCACCCGCCTGGGCTACGCCGAGGCCGATCCCACCGCTGACGTGGAGGGCCACGACGCTGCCTCCAAGGCCGCCATCCTGGCTTCCCTGGGCTTCTACACCCGCCTGACCTTCGACGATGTCTACTGCGAGGGTATTTCCAAGATCACCGCGGATGACATCAAGGCTGCCAACCAGGCTGGCTACTCCATCAAGCTGCTCGCCATCTGCGAGCGCCTCGTCGATGAGGAGACCGGTGCGGAATCCGTTAATGCCCGCGTGCACCCGACGCTGGTTCCGAAGGAGCACCCGCTGGCTTCGGTCAGCCAGTCCTACAACGCCATCTTCGTTGAAGCGGAGGCCGCTGGCTCTCTGATGTTCTACGGCAATGGTGCCGGCGGTAACCCCACGGCATCCGCTGTGCTGGGTGATGTCATCGGTGCGGCACGCAACATTGTCCACGGCGGCCGTGCGCCGGGGGAGAACACCTACGCCAACCTACCTATTGCGGAGTTCGGAGAAGTGGAAACTCGTTATCACGTCGACATGGAAGTTGAAGACCGCACCGGCGTGCTCTCCGCCATTTCCGGTGTCTTTGCCCGCCATGGGGTCTCCCTGCGCACCGTGCGCCAGGAAGACGGCGATGCCACCGCTCGCCTCATCGTGGTCACCCACGCGGCGAAGGAAGCGGTGCTTGAGGATATCGTCGCTGCCCTCGGCGAGCTCGATGAGGTCAAGGCTGTCCACTCCGTCATCCGCCTCGGCGTCTAAGGGTTTTAGGTACAACAATGAGTATCGATATCGAAGTAGGCACCAAGGTCACGGTTCAGGTCCCGGCCTCCTCGGCCAACCTGGGCCCGGGCTACGACACCCTCGGCATCGCGCTGAGCCTTTACGACACCGTGGAGGTCGAGGTCACCCGCTCCGGCTTGGAGGTAGAAATCTTCGGCGAGGGCGCCGAAGAGCTGCCGCGCGACGGCTCCCACCTTGTGGTCAAGGCCATCCGCTCCGCACTCAAGGCCGCCGATGTCGAAGTCACCGGCCTGCGCGTGGTGTGCACGAATAACATCCCGCAGTCCCGCGGCTTGGGCTCCTCAGCGTCTGCCGCGGTGGCCGGCGTGGCCGCGGGCAACGGCCTGGCTGGGTTCCCGCTCTCCGAGGAGCAGGTTGTGCAGTTGTCTTCGGCCTTCGAAGGCCACCCGGATAACGCCGCGGCCTCCGTGCTGGGCAATGCGGTGGTCTCCTGGACCACCGTGCCTGTCGACGGCCGCTCGCTTCCGGAGTACCGCGCCGCCACCTTAGAGGTTCACCCAAGCATCAAGGCCACGGCCTTGGTCCCGGACTTCCATGCCTCGACGCAGGCAGTGCGCCGCGTGCTGCCCTCGCACGTCACGCATGCCGACGCCGCCTTCAACGTCTCCCGCACCGCGGTGAACGTGGCGGCGCTGACCGCTTACCCGGACCTGCTGTGGGAGGGCACCCGCGACCGCCTGCACCAGCCTTATCGCGCTGATGTCCTGCCGGTGACCGCGGAGTGGGTCAACCGCCTGCGCAATCGCGGCTATGCCGCCTACCTGTCGGGCGCTGGCCCCACCGTCATGGTCCTGCACACCGAGCCCATAGAGGAAGAGATCCTCGACGATGCCCGCGAGCAGAACCTGCGCGTACTGGAGCTGGAGGTCGCCGGGCCGGTCTCCGTCGAGCGTGGTTAGGCTAGCTAGCTGGGCTTTTCCACGCTGATCCGGCACACACCGTTGCCGGACTTGGGGATAAGTTTCAGGCTCAGCCGCCCGCCGGAATCGGCCGCCGCCTGCTCCAAGTAGCCATCGTGGATGGCGCAGACGAAGGGGGAGGGCTCTACTCCGGCGGTCACAAACGGGCAGGCGTGCAGCTCCACATCGGTGCGGCCCTCCTGGTCGAATTGCTCGGCTGAGGTTACTGGGTCAAAGCCCATTTCGCGCATCATCCGATGAAGCGAACCGAGCGCCTCAGCACCATGGCTGCTGGCAGCGGTCTTCGCCCACTCGCGGCCAAGCTCCCGCGCCTGCTCTGAGGCATAATCATTGAGCTGCTCCTTAGCCGCCAGGGCTTTAATCAACACACTGATCAGCGTGACGTACTCCTCCGCGACCGAACGGTTGTCCGGCACCCGCACTTGGAAGATCAGGGAGGGGCGCCCGCGCCCCTGCGCTGGGGCGGTGACTACTCGCACCGCGCCAGCGTTGACGAGTTCATCCAGATGCCCGCGCGCGGTGTTAACGTGCATGCCCATTTTCTTAGCAACTTCTGCGGCCCGTGCTCCTTGCGGGAACTTCTGCAAAACCGAGAGGACTTCGCGCTGCTTGGGGGAGAGCTTCATCGTGTCGGGAAAGAGCTCGGTCGATGAGCGAGGACTTTGTGTAGAAAATGTGGACATGGACTGTAGCTCCTTGATTAACGCTACGAGGATCCTACATCCAGACCGCTGTTTTTCTACTATTGCGGTCAGTACATATACCGAGATCTCCCTCACGACATGGGTAAATACACTGGATTAAGTACGGGTGTAGACCGTGAGGGCGCTGGCGTCGAGGGCCACGGGCACCACCTGGCCGGGAGCGTTTCTACGCGCTGGCTGGCCCACCGTGACCCGTTGGCCGTCAATATCAACGAGGGTAGTGCTTCCCAAATCAGCCACAATGGTGGCACTCAAACTGGTGGCGCCCTGCGCGCCAATGGGGTCGAAGCACAGCGCGGTTTGAGGGAAGGCCGCCCAGTGTTCGCCGTTGCGGTCTGGAGCAAACGTGTCTCCTCTGAAGGAACCGCGCAGTACATTAACGCCCGCTAGTTCTGCCATGAAGCGGGTGGTAGGTTGCTCCAGTAGTCGGTCTGCAGGGCCCTGGGAGACAATGTCGCCAGCTTCCATTACAGCGATATCGTCTGCCAGAGTTTCGAGGTCCACACGGCTGTGGGTGACAATGACCGTGGTGCGATCAGCGGCTGAGATACGCAGAAGGTGGCGCCACCGGGCGGCGGATTCGACGTCCATAGCGGCAAAGGGCTCGTCCACAATCAATACCTCTGGACGAGCGGCAAGCGCGCGCAGGAGGGCGACCTGCGCGGCTTGCCCGCCGGAAAGCTCGGAGACATGCCCGAGCTTCTGCAATCCGGCTGCGCTCAGAAGCTCCTGGGTGCGTCGTGTGTCCTTGGTCACCATGGTCAACGCTTGAGCCACGGTGGCAGTGGGTGGTAGCCCGGGGTCTTGGGAGAGCATGACCACGCGCTCGGCGTTAGTCTGGGCTCCTTGCAAGCGCCCGCTAATAAAGCGCATCAGCGTGGTCTTGCCGGCGCCGTTGGGGCCAACCACCGCGGTTACGCGCCCGCCACGGAAAGTTGTGGTGGTGTTGTCGACCGTTACGGAAAGCTCGTGGGGTGGCGCCAGCGGGGCAGTCGCCGCGCGGAGTGCATCTGGGTCCATCGGTTTCAAAGCGCGTACAGCCTGCTCGCGGCGGCGCCGCAGTAGCAGAGGCATTCCGGCTGCGGTGAGGGTGAGGATGGCTATCCCGATTAACACGGCCGACAGAGCATAGGCATTGTCCGCGCTGACCTCACGCTCAAGATAGATACCGCTCGGCATGGTTCGGGTAGAACCGGGCAGGGAACCGGCGAAGGTGATCGTCGTTCCGAATTCGCCCAGTGAGCGTGCGAAAGCGAGCGCTCCGCCCGTGAACACGGCAGGAAGGATAGTCGGGAGGATGATGCGCCAAAGGATGGTCCCTGCGCTCAGGCCGATGCCCCGCGCGCTAGCCACGACCTCAGGATCGAGCTGCCGCAGTGCGGAGTCCACCGCCACAACTACGAAGGGGAGGGTGACAAATAGATGAGCGGCCACGACGCCGGGGAAGGCAAAAGATATGTGCAGCCCTGCTTGCTCCAATGCTGGGCCAAGCAGACCGCGGCGCCCGAGCAGCGCGGTAAGGGCCAAGCCGCCAACCACGGGAGGCATGGCCAAAGGGAGGTAGACCACCAGCCGCACAAGGTGAGACACGCGGCGTAGCTGCTGGAGCCACAGAGCCAGACAGGTGCCCAGCAACGTGGACAACAAGGTAGACAACGCCGCCGCGGAAAGGCTGACGCGGAGAAGGTCATGGGTCGCCGGAGCGCTCAGCGTGTCGGCGAGCTTCGGCCAGGGCACTCGTACCCCGAGGGCGAGCACCGGGGCAAGGATGTAGACCGCAGCGAGCACGCCGGCGGCGATGACCGGCCGCGTTGTCCGCGGGCGCTGTTCGCGCAATATCACTCGTGACACTTAGTCCACCGGGGTAAATCCGAATTTTTCCCAGGTGCTGTCAAAATCCGAATCGAGGAGGTTGAGGACATCCTGGGTTTCATCGTGTCGGGGCGAATCAGACACGACCGCGCCCATGATCTCGTTACGGAAGTCTTCCGCGCGGTCAAGCGGAATGGCCTCGACATCCTCGCTACCGGCAGCATCGGTGGAATAGACCCACCCGGCGTCCGCCTCGCCGGAGGCGACCTTACCTAGGACGTCAGCTACCTGGCCTTCAAGGGAGGAGGCCTGCAGATCCCAGTTGTTGGCCTCCATGATGCGCGTGGAAATCGCACCGCAGGGCACGCTCGGATCGCAGAGGACCAAGCGCGCGGAGGAATCCAAGTCCGCCGCGGAGCGCAGTCCTAAGGGATTGCCTTTCGGCACGACCATGACCATAACGTTGCTAGCGAGGGCTACAGGAGTGTCCACGCTGCCTTGCGCAGTCGCATTCTCCATGGTCTCGCGAGAGGCAGTAAGGAGCAGATCTGCGGGCGCTCCTTCATTGATCTGCTGAACGAGCGCGGAAGAGCCGCCATTGTTGAAGGCCAGCGGAGTTTCAGAAGCACTGGAGAGGTCGTCGTTGAGCACGCGCGTGGAGGACGCTGCAAAGACCTGCAACGGCTCGTCGGAGCTCGAGGTGCAGCCGGCCACTGTCAGCGCGGCGGCGAGAACAGAGACAGCAATTTTCAAGCGGCGCATGGTCAGTTACGTTACGGCATCTTTACGCGGTCCGCGTGAATTTAATATGGACTTCCTTTGGTTCCTTCTTGAGGTATTCACGGTCGAAGGATTCTTCGCGCTGGTCCACTTCGTTGAGCAGCGGAAGCGGGTCGTGGGGAGCAATGAGAATCATGGATTCGCCCACGTTGAGGGTGCCCAGCGCTCCGTGGATGGCGCCGTGGCGCACCGCGTGGGGAATTTCGGAGGCGTTGAGGGTGGGGATGGAGGGGCCTTGGGAGGCGTCAATAAGCGGCAAGTTCATGGGATTTTCCCTTTCGAGTTCTAGGGCGGCGGGCGTTGCTGCCCGTGCAACTAATTTACTACGATTATATCCGTGCAAATAAGAATGTCAGATATGTCTCTGCGTGATGTCTCCATGGCTGCTCGTCGGCGCTGGCACACCATTGCTTTTAGCCTGGTCGCCGTATGGTTCGCAGTGGGCGTGGGAATCGCAGTGGCGAATTTTTGGGGAGCGCCCGTGGTGTGGTGGGACCTTATCCACCCATTTACCCTCGGCGCGCTGACTACAGCCATCCTCGTGTTCAGTACTCACTTCACGGAGGCACTCACTCGCACCCCGGCTGTCGGTTTTCGCGGGGTCGGCGCGCGGGTCGGGCTGGTTCAGGTGGGGCTGGTTCTTCTACTCGTTGATCGCGCAGGCTACGACTGGGGCGTGCTCTCGGATATCGGCTCCGCTCTCGTCATCGCTGCCGTTGCGTGGCACCTGTGGGCGCTGTGGGGCAAGCTCCGGGGGTCATTGTCTGGTTCCTTCGCCGTCACCGTGCCTTTTTATCTGGCGGCGGCCTGCTTCATGATCTTCTCAGTAGTCCTGGTGATTCTGGCTGCGCACGGGGTGGGAAACTACTCGTTATTGGTAGCAGCGCACTCACGCGGGATGGTGTGGGGGTTTGCCTTGCTGACCATCCTGGGCACGGTCATTACACTGCTGCCCACGTTGACCCGAACCCCCATTTCAGCGGTTGCCCGGGCGCGGTGCAGCCGGGCTTTGACCGTGCATTGCGTGGGCCTAGCGGCGGCCATGCTTGCCGACGCCTCCGGGCTCACCCGCGCCGCCGGCATGGCACAGCTGCTCACCGTGCTTGCTGCCGTGCTCATTATCCAGCCGCTGCTGGCCGGCGCGCTTGGCGGCGAGAAGACCACGGCAAGCGTGTCCGCGATGGCGGGCCTGGTATGGATGGTGGCTCTCTGCGCCGGTGACGCCGCGGCCACCATCACAGGGGCCTACCCACGTGCAGTCACGTTGCTACTCATGCCAGCGTTCGTCGGTGCCGGCCTGCTGCAGCTGGTGACCGGGGTGCTTCACCACATGCTGCCCATCCTGGCCGGGGCAGTCCGTCCCGCGCGTGGACACCTTCCGGGGTTGTTGCGCGTGGCGCTTATCAACCTCGGCGGTGCGCTCAGCCTCCTCGGCATTGTCAGTGCGTCCGTGGCCGGGCTTATCATGATGGGGCTTGGCCTCATCGCCAATATTGTGGCCCTAGTGTGGGCCCTCGCATCATCCCAAGGAGAAGTTCATGTCAAGCGCGCCCGTTAAACAGGAGCATTCTGAGAAGCAATGGGCATCCTGGCTCATTATCATCGTGGCGCTTCTCGCCGTCATTGGGCTGGCGGTGTTCAACTCGGCCACGGGCAGGCAAGACCCAGCTACGGTGGCATCCGCCGACGCCGTGACTGTTGACGTCTCCGTGGACGGCATGGCCTTTGTCCCGTCCTCCATTGACGTGGCCGCGGGCAGTCACCTCGTAGTGAACTTCACCAACACCGGCGACCAGGTACATGACCTGAAGATCGGACGCGAGGAGACCGGACGGGTAGAACCGGGCGAGACCGTGCAGCTGGATGCCGGGGTCATCGAGGAGTCCATCGAAGGATATTGCACGATCGCCGGCCACAAGATGCAGGGCATGACGTTCATGGTCAACGCCGATGACTCCGCTTCGAGTGGGCATGATCATGCGGGGGCGTCGGAAAGCACGGGCTCTGCTGGTGCCCCGGCGAAGGTGCCCTCGGCTGCCGAGCGCATGGCAGCTCGCGAAGGATTTGAGGCTTTTGATGCTTCCCTTGCCCCTGCCAAAGGTGACCTTCATGAGGAAACGTGGGTGATGACGGAGGAGGAGATGGAAGTTGCCCCGGGAGTGCGCCAAACCCGGTGGCTTTTCAACGGGCAGGCGCCCGGTCCAACCCTGCGCGGCAAGGTGGGGGATACGTTCCGCATCACCATCAAGAATGAGGGCTCGATGGGGCACTCGGTGGACTTTCACGCTGGGGAGGTCAACCCGGATGAGAACATGAAGACCATCCAGCCGGGCGAATCGCTGACCTATGAATTCGTGGCTCACAGGGCGGGTATCTGGATGTATCACTGCTCGACCATGCCGATGAGTCTGCACATTGCCAACGGCATGGCAGGAGCGGTGATCATCGATCCGCGCGGCGAGGATGCCCTCGCAGACGTCGATGCGGAGTACGTCATGACGGCAAACGAGATTTTTCTGGCCTCCGCGGGCAAAGAAGCAGAGGGTGCGGATGCGCAGCGAGTCAGCGACGGCGATTATGACCTCACCGCCTTCAACTACTATCCCAACCAATATGACGAGGGCTTAGCCCCGCTGCGCGCCAAGGTGGGCGATACCGTGCGCATTTGGCTGGTCAACCTCGGCCCGGATCTGCCATTGAGCTTCCATGTCGTGGGCGAGCAATTCGACACCGTGTATAAGGAAGGCGCCTACCTAATTAAGGGCGCGAAGGATTCCGGTTCCCAGGCGCTGGACCTCTTGCCGGCCCAGGGTGGATTTGTGGAGATGACCTTCAACGAGCCGGGGACCTATTCCTTTGTTAATCACCTGATGACGAATGCGGAGAAGGGCCAGCACGGCCAATTCATCGTTGAGTAGCAAGTCGCTCGCGCCGCGCTCGTAGCTCGTCCAAGGTGTCGATATCGCGCACTGCGGGCGTTGCCTCGACCTCGGCGATGGTGCCCGCGAGCCTCAGTAAGTGCATGGCCGGCTTGTTGCGTGGATCTCTGAGCTCCTCCAGCGCGCGGGTGAGGGCCTCGGTGCGCCACAGCGCGCACAGCGGCTGCGGGAGCCCATCGAGTGTGGCCACTGCGACATCAGCACCGGAGCTTTCTAATGCCTGTTCGAGGGCAGGCAGCATCTGTGGGGAATCTGGGGCATCGACGGCCAAGATGGCGGTCGTGGACTTTGCGGCACCAGCCAGCGCGGCGTGGCCCGCGGCGATTCCCGCGGCTGGCCCGCCGAAAAGGGGCTTTTCACATACTTGGGGCATGCCCAAGTGGTAGGGCGAGACAACCGCCACCGGCGCATCATAAGGCAATTGGCGCAGGAGGCGGTCGATGAGGCGCTCACCGGCGAGGATGATACTTGCCTTGTCCACACCACCCATGCGTGTGCCGCGCCCACCCGCCAAAATAATGACACCTGACATTGTTCACTATCCTTCCTCACCCGGCAGGTCGCGGGACCAATCACCCGAGCGGCCGCCGGACTTCGCTGTGATGCCGCAGCGCCGGATATAAGCGGAGCGGTCCACGCCTTTCACCATGTCGATGAGAGCTAGCGCCGCAACGTTCACCGCGGTCAGCGCCTCCATTTCCACGCCGGTGCGGTCGGCGGTGTGAACGGTGGCTTCGATGAAGACGTGGTCTTCGCGCAGCTCGATGTCGACCGCGCACCCGTGCACGCCGATGGTGTGGGCAAGCGGTAGGAGATCCGGGACCTTCTTGGCGGCCGCAATACCGGCCACTCGAGCAACCGCAAGCACGTCGCCCTTCGGCACGGTTCCTTCCTGCAGCGCGGTGAGGACCTCCGGCGAGCAGGCCACCTCGCCTTGGGCGGTGGCGGAACGCACGGTGGGCTTCTTATCGGTGACGTCCACCATGTAGGCGGAGCCGGCCTCATTAAGGTGAGTGAACTTCATGGCTACAGCGGGTCCTTTCCTTGGGTGGACCTAGCCTATCTGACGAAGAGTGGGCCGATCCGGCGTTTAGAGGCGCGATCTTTGGCAACAACGGAGGGGTGGGGGATGTGGTGAAGCACCGTGAAGCTAGTAGGGGTAGACGGTAAGTTGCTCCCCTGTGGTGACGGGGCTCGTCAGCAGCGCGAAACCTTGCGTGCCGGGCAGTGCTGCAACGTGGTGGCTGCGCATGCGTGGTCCAGGCGGCGGGAAGGCGGTGATGCTTCCGTCCAGAGCAATCGAGCACGGCTGAATAAGCGGGCGGTGCGGATGCGGGAAGTCAGCCCCAGCGACGGCCGTCAGGTGCGGCCGGTCTAAAACTCCGGTGGGGCGGGGCAGCCCACGCAAGGAACGCATCAGCGGGGTGAGGTAGAGATGCGCGGAGACGAACGCCGCCACCGGGTTGCCCGGCAAACACACCACGGGAACACCGTCCCACAGCGCGTGGCCTTGCGGCGCGCCGGGGCGCTGGTTGACGTGTCCGAACCAATAAGAGCCGCGCTCCACGGCATCCTCAACGACCGCGCGAACCACGTCAAAGGCTCCTGCGGATACCCCGCCGGTGGTGACGATGAGATCGGAGTCAGCGGCAGCCGCGTCGAAGCGGCGGCGCAGCTCAACGGGTGAATCGCCACATACCGTGCGGGCGATGTCAACGGGGCCGGTAGTGCTAAGGAGTGCGTCGAGCATCGGACCATTGGAATCCGGGAGCTGGCCGTTGAGCAGCTCCTCACCCGTGGCAATGACGGTCACCCGCGGGGTGCGGTGGAGCACGGCGGTGTCGACGCCGGCGGAGAGGGCGGCGGCGATAAGGGAGGCGTCCACCAGCGTGGCGGCACCGGCTAGTTGGTGCCCGGCCTCGATGTGGGAGCCGCGCCGCCGGATGTGGTTGCGCTCGGGAAGGCGGTGCACCGTGACGGTCTCAGGCAGTGGCCCGGGGCCTGGTGGAATATCGGTGTCTTCCACGGGGATGACCAGACCATCAAAGCCCGCGGGTACTGGACCACCGGTCATGATGCGCAGCGCAGTGCCGGGCGGCAGGGTTTGGGCCGGCGCGCCGGCAGGCACATCACCCACGACAGGCAAAGTGAAGGGAACGGTGAGACTGTCTGGTGAGGAAGGCTGAGGAATGAGGAAGCCATCCATGGCCGAATTATCCTGCGGCGGGAGGGGAAGGCGGGCGACGAGGGGCTCAGCCAGCACGCGACCCTGCGATAAGGCAGCGCGTTCCGAAGGCAAGGTGCGGACCAGCGCGTGGAGGCACTCGAAGTATTCCTCGATACTTAAGTCAGTCCCGGTACTCGTCATTGCACCCAATCTAGCCACCGATGGCGGACATCGGGCGATCTGGCTGGAGGAAACCTTCATCATCCACCCCGTGGCCCGGTAATTTCCTCCACATTTCACCCGCCCACGCGGTAGCTAGCTCCGCATCGCTGGCGCCAGAGCGCATGAGGTCGCGCAGGGAGGTTTCCGAGTTGCCGAAGAGGCAATTGCGCACCGCGCCGTCTGCGGTCAGGCGCGTGCGGTCGCAGTCCCCGCAGAAGGGCCGAGTTACGGAGGCGATCACCCCGATGTGTCCTATGGGGAGGGAGCCATCGCGCGAGACCGCGGACCACAGTGCCGCCGGCGCGGAGCCGCGGGGTTTCTTAGCCGGGGTGAGCTCGAAGTCTTCGGCCAAGCGCGCCAAGATATCCTCCGCGGTGACCATCCGGGAACGCGCCCACTCCTCCCGTGGGCCCAATGGCATCTGCTCGATGAAGCGCAGTTGCGCGCCGCGTTCGAGGCAAAAGCGAGCCAAGGGAAGGATCGCAGACTCGTTGACACCCGGCATGATGACGGCGTTGATCTTGACCGGGTCCATGTCGGCGGCCAGCGCGGCGTCGATGGATGTGAGCACATCCGCTAGGCGGTCGCGCCGGGTGAGCCGGGCATAGAGCTCCGGATCGAGGGTGTCTAAGGAGATGTTGACGCGGTCGAGCCCGGCGCGCTGCAGCCCCGGCAGGCGCTTATCTAGGCCCAGCCCGTTGGTGGTGAGAGCAGTAGTGGGTGCCGTACCTTCGTCGGTCCGCAGAGCTTTGGTCGCGGCGATGATTTTCTCTAAGGAGCCGCGCAGGAGCGGCTCCCCGCCGGTGAAGCGCACCTGCTGGATGCCGAGCTTGTCTACCGCGAGGCGGATAAGACGGATGGTTTCTTCATCGCTGAGCGTGTGTTCGGTGGGCAGCCACTCATAACCTTCGGCGGGCATGCAGTAGGTGCAGCGCAGGTTGCAGCGATCCGTCAGGGAGACACGCAGGTCGCGGGCTTGGCGGCCGTAGCGATCCACGAGCGCGCGGCGGCCGTCGGGCCCTGGCGCCGGCAGGTCCGTGGGCGGAGTCCCCGCGCCCCGTACGCGCGGCAATGGCAGCGTCAGCGGGGCGGAGGTGTGTGGCGAAGGTTGGGATCGTTGGGCGGACATTGCTGGCAAGTCTAGATCGAAGCCTGCCGTATGAGTAGGAGGGGTCGGGCTAGTCCTCCCCGTCATCCTCTCCGGCATCGAGGCGCTGCGCCTCGCCCGGGCCCTTCAGCCGGATGATGTTGTACTCGCCCTCCGCCAGGTGGGCGCGCAGGTCCTTCTTGTCGAATTTGCCCACCGAAGTCTTATCGATGGATTTCACGAAGGTCCAGTACTCCGGCAGCATCCAGGAGGGAAGCTCAGAGCGCATCCCGTTGCGCAGGCGCTCGGCGGTCTCAATCGTGGGGCTGATGTCCGCGGCGAGCACGGTGACAGCCAGCGGGCGCTCCACCCACTGTTTGTCGGGGTAGCCAATGACGGCGCATTCCAGCACCACCGGGTTGGCCATGATGAGGTTCTCCAATTGGACGGAGTAGATCCACTCACCGCCGGAGCGGATGACATCGCGGGCGCGATCCTCCACGGTGAGGAAGCCATCCTCGGTGACGAAGCCGACGTCGCCGGTGCGCAGCCAGCCGTCGGCCGTGAACTTGGAGTCCGCGTCCTCGACATCCTTGCCACGGAACTCGTGGGCAGCACCGCCGTCCTCCGAAGCGGGCGAGTGGTAGTAAGAACCGGTGACCAAGTTGCCGCGGACCTGAATCTCGCCGGCATTGCGGTCCGTGGTGTTGACCACGTGGCCGTCATTGACCACGCGGTATTCCAGGGAGGCAGGGAAGCGCCCTTGGGAGATGCGGTAGGCCCAGCGAGCCTCGCCCGAGGCGCCTGAGGGTGGGCGGGCCACCGTGCCCACCGTGGTGGTTTCCGCCATGCCCCACACGTGGACCACGTCCACGCCGTAGCGCTCTTCCCAGCTTTTGATGAGCTGCGGTGGCACAGGCGAGCCGCCAGCGAAGATCTCCGTCAGCGTCATGCGCTCCGGTGGATTCTTGAGGTAGTGCACGAAGAGCTGAATCCAAATGGTGGGCACACCGTGCGCCACGCGCGGGGAGGTGGCGGCGATGATTTTGGCCAGGGTGGCGGGGGAGACGTCGGCGTCGGGAAGCACCAGCGGCGTGCCCGTCATCCACGCAGCAAAGGGAACACCCCAGCTCAGCACGTGATAGATGGGGATGCAGCACAGGAATGTCTCGCCGTGGGTCACACACAGGGAATCGGAGGAGCGCAGCTGCATTCCTTCCAAGTACAGAGCGCGGTGGGAGTAGAGCACGCCCTTTGGTGCACCAGTGGTGCCGGTGGAGTAACACAGTGCGGCGGCGGTGTGCTCATCCAAAACCGGCCAGTCATACACGGTGGAGCGCCCATCCAGCAGTTGCTCGTAGCTGTAGATTTCAACGTTGCCCGGCAGAGCGGTGCTGGGCTTGCCGACGCCCGTAAACACCACCGCACGCACACAGTCCACACCTTCCAGAACCTGGGCTAGCTGCTCGGCGAGGCGACAATCCGCGACGATGACGCGGACCTCAGCGTGGTTGATGATGTGCCGGATCTGATCATTCATCAGCTGCTTGTTGAGCGGGGTGAACACCGCTCCCTTACAGGCGGTGCCAAAAAGCACTTCGAGGTGCTCGGCGCAGTTCCACATCAGTGAGCCCACGCGCTCGTCACCGGTGATGCCGAGCGTGTCATGCAGGGCGTGGGCGAAGGCGGCGGCGCGGGCGCCGACATCAGCGAAAGTGGTTTCCTCGCGTTCATTGCCGGGATTGGCGCTGTGCCAGGTGATGACCTGGGTTTGGCCGTGGACGGAGGAACCGTACTCCAGGATGCGGGTGAGGGACAGCGGGATATCCTGCATTGTGGAGAGCATGCGCACTACTTTAGCCGTGTCAGTGTGAGCGCGGGGGAAGGATGCGGTATAGTTATCCGCGACTGGTGGGGAACGCTTTCCCCGCATCTCCGAGCTCCCTCCACGGCGCACACACCTGCGGTGACACTCTCATGGCAGTCCAACGGTGCGCGCGACGGTGAGAGGGGAGAGATACGCTCGCAGTCGCCTTCTTAAAATATCTCCCCGCGCTTGACCCGCGGCCGATTCCTTGAGTGCTTTCAGGAGTTCAACAAGGAGTCCTTCACGTTCCGTACCGCCGGGCCGGAGAGGGGGGAGAGCCAAGACAACCACCGCCCACGGGGATCGCGGTTGCGTGAACTCGCTGGTGGCGGAGGACCATCCCAATTACACACTGGCTTCCAACGCCCGCTTGGAACAGCACCACGCACAGTGCAGGTGCGGCAGACAAGACGGCGCGCGTTGGTGAAGCGACGAAAGGATATCCGTGAGCGATACGGACAAGACCGCAGCACAGGATCTCGCCTCCCTGAAGCTGCCGGAATTGCGCAAGCTAGCTGCGGAGCGCGGACTTCGCGGCGTCTCCGGACTGCGCAAGGGGGATCTCATTACTGCCCTGACCACCGGCCAGGTGCCGGCGCGCGGCGCGAAGGCCGCTGCCCAGGGCGAGGCTAAGGACGCACCCGCCGCAGAGGACTCCGCACAGAAGGAGTCGAAGAAGGACGCGCAGCCGCGCCGCGCGACCCGCAAGGCTTCCCGCCCTGCCGGCGCTGCTGACCAGGCCTCCGAGAAACCGGAGTCTGAGAACACCCATAAGGGCGAGGACGGTGCTCAGGAGTCTGAGCAGAAGGACGGCCACGACGAGCAGCGCTACGAGTCCCGCTCCCAGGCCCGCCGCGCCCGCCGTAACCGCGCGCGCCGCCAGGAGCGCGAGGCCCGCGAAGAAGCCAAGGGCAATAACAACGGCAACGGAAATGGCAACGGCGCCGAGGACAAGCAGTCCAAGTCGGAGGGTAACCAGTCCCGTGGCGGCAACAACTCCGACAACTCCGATAACGGGGACCACGGCAACGGTGGCAACAACGGCGGTGGCAATAACGGGGGCGGCAACAACAACCGCCGCGATAACCACCGCAACGATGATGACAACAACGGCGGCGGTGGCCGCCGCAATCGCCGTAACCGTCGCAACCGCCGCGGGCGTGACCGCGATGGCGGCGGCAACGGCGGCAATGACCTGCAGATCCGCGAGGGCGATGAAGTGCAGGTAGTGGGCGGCATCCTCGAGGTCGTCGACAATAACGTGGCCTTCCTGCGCACTACCGGCTACCGCGCGGCCAGCTCCGATGTCTTTGTCAACAACAACCTCGTGCGCCGCCTGGGCCTGCGTTCCGGCGACGCCCTGACCGGCAAGGTCAAGGTCTCGGGCCCGACCCACACCCACGGCAACGGCCGCAACCGCCGCAAGTACAACCAGCTCGTGGAGGTCGACACCGTAAACGGCCTGGATCCGTCCACCGCGAAGGAGCGCCCGGACTTCGCCAAGCTCACTCCGCTGTACCCGAACCAGCGCCTGCGCTTGGAGACGGACCCGAAGATCCTCACCACCCGCGTCATCGACCTCATCATGCCGATTGGTAAGGGCCAGCGCGCGCTCATCGTCTCCCCGCCGAAGGCCGGTAAGACGACGATCCTGCAGAACATCGCCAACGCCATCGCCACGAACAACCCGGAGTGCTACCTCATGGTCGTCCTCGTGGACGAGCGCCCCGAAGAGGTCACCGACATGCAGCGCAGTGTCAACGGTGAGGTCATCGCCTCCACCTTTGACCGCCCGCCGTCAGAGCACACCTCGGTGGCGGAGCTGGCCATCGAGCGCGCCAAGCGCCTGGTGGAGCAGGGCAAGGACGTCGTCGTCCTGCTCGACTCCATCACCCGCCTCGGCCGCGCCTACAACAACTCCTCCCCGGCATCCGGCCGCATCCTGTCCGGTGGTGTGGACTCCAACGCCCTGTACCCGCCGAAGCGCTTCCTGGGTGCTGCTCGCAACATTGAGAACGGCGGCTCGCTGACCATCATCGCTACCGCGATGGTGGAAACCGGCTCCACCGGTGACACCGTCATCTTCGAGGAGTTCAAGGGCACCGGCAACGCCGAGCTCAAGCTGGACCGCGCCATCTCCGAGCGCCGCATTTTCCCGGCCGTGGATGTCAACCCGTCCGGCACCCGCAAGGACGAGCTCCTGCTGGTTCCGGAGGAAGCACGCATCATGACCAAGCTGCGCCGCATCCTCTCCGGCTTGGACTCCTTCGCCGCTATTGACCTGCTGATCAAGCAACTCAAGAAGACCCGCTCCAACGGCGAGTTCCTCATGCAGGTGGCCTCGTCCGCGCCCATGGCGGCTGACACGGATGAGGAGGACTACAAGTAATGTCTAACCAGGTTTCCCTCGTCGATGACATTGTCTCCGAGTTCCAAGGCATCGAAATGCAGATGGCTGACCCGGAGGTAGCCGGTGATCAGTCCCAATTCCGCAAGCTGTCCAAGCGCTACGCCGAACTGCGACCCATCGTCGCTGTGAACGACGAGTTGGTCCAGGCTCGCCAAGACCTGGCCGATGCCAAAGAGATGGCCTACGAGGACCACGAGTTCCAGCCCGAGGTCGACCGCCTTGAGCCACTCGTCGTCCAGCTGGAGGAAAAGCTCGCGGACCTGCTGGCCCCGCGCGATGAGCATGACTCCGAGGACATCATCATGGAGATCAAGGCCGGTGCCGGCGGCGAAGAGGCAGCACTCTTCGCCGGCGACCTGGCCCGCATGTACGAGCGCTACGCCGATAAGGTCGGCTTCCAGTGGGAGGTCCTAGGCCTCAACGAGTCCGACCTCGGTGGTGTGAAGGACATGTCCATCTCCTTCAAGTCCAAGACCCCCTCGCGCGATGGCGCGTGGAGCGTGTTCAAGTTCGAGGGCGGCGTCCACCGCGTGCAGCGCGTGCCGGTGACCGAGTCCCAGGGCCGAATCCAGACCTCCGCAGCTGGTGTGCTGGTCTACCCGGAACCGGAAGAAGTCGAAGCCGTAAACATCGATGATAAGGACATCCGCGTCGACGTGTACCGTTCCTCCGGTAAGGGCGGCCAGGGCGTGAATACCACTGACTCCGCGGTGCGTATTACCCACCTGCCGACCGGCCTGGTGGTGACCTGTCAGAAGGAACGCTCCCAGATCCAGAACAAGGCGCGCGCCCTGCAGGTGCTGCAGGCACGCCTGGACCAGATGGAGCGCGAGGCCCGCGAGGCCGAGGCCGGCGAGCAGCGCGCCTCCCAGGTGCGCACCATGGATCGCTCCGAGCGTATCCGTACCTATAACTGGCCGGAGAACCGCATCACCGACCACCGCATCGGATACAAGGCCAATAACTTGGATTCCGTGCTCAACGGTGACATGCAGGACCTCATTGATGCCCTGCAGGCCCAGGAGCGCGCGGAGCGCCTTGAGGCTGAGGACTAAGGCTAAGGCACGGTTTAGTTCGGTGACTTTTCACACCTATCGGGAGGCGCTTCGTGATGCCACGGAGCGCCTTCGCGCTGCCGGGGTACCTTCACCCGAGTGGGACGCGCGCCTGCTGGCTGCCCACCTCATCCACTGCGGCCACATGGACATCCCGCTTAACGAGGCTCCGATGCCCGGCTTTGACGTGGCATATGGGGCGTTGGTGGGGCGTCGTGAAGCGCGCGAGCCCCTCCAGCACATCCTGGGCGTGGCGTGGTTCGGCGCCCTCGAACTCGAGGTGGGCCCCGGCGTGTTCATCCCGCGCCCGGAGACGGAGGTGCTCGCCGACTGGGGAGTTAAATCTCTTCAGAGATTTAACTCGGGAAAGATGACGAAACTTGACCCGCAATCTCCCCGCGTCGTGGATCTGTGCGCTGGCTCCGGGGCGCTGGCGCTGTACGTCGCCCACTATGTGCCGCAGGCCCAGGTGTGGGCAGTGGAGCTTGCCGACGCCGCCCTGGCCTACACCCGGCGCAATGCCGCAACCGCTTCGCGCGGCGGGGCGGGTTCTGTGAACGTGGTGCAGGGCGACGTCACCGACGCCGAGATCTTGTCGGAACTGCACGGCACCGTTGACCTCGTGCTCACCAATCCACCCTACGTTCCGGAGACCCCGGACCTGGACCCAGAGGTCTACCAGGATCCGCACGATGCGGTGTTTGGGGGAGCAGACGGCATGGAGACCATCAACGCGATGATTCCGACCATCGCCGCGTTGCTGCGCCCCGGCGGGCGTGTGGGCATTGAGCACGACGACGAGACCTCCCAACAAGTGCAGGGAGCCCTGCGCGCGCACGGCGGCTTCACCGATATCGAGGTGCTCAAGGACCTCACTGGCACCGCACGATTTGTCACAGCGAAGCGGGGAGTACAGTAGATTGGTCGAAGATTGGTCGACAAGCCGATAGGAACGGGATTAAAGGAGAGACCAATGCAGGGACAGATTTATAACTGTGCGGACGCTGCTGAGCGCGAGGAAGGCATGGCACTTGCCGTCAAAGCAGCCAAGTCAGGCCGACTCGTCGTGATGCCCACCGACACGCTCTACGGGCTGGGCTGCGATGCTTTCGATAACGATGCCGTGGCCAGCCTTTTGGCCACCAAACACCGCGGCCCGGACATGCCGGTGCCGGTGCTCGTCGGCTCCTGGGACACCGTCAAGGGGCTTGTCGCTTCGTTGGATGACACCGCGCAGACCCTCATCGAGGCCTTCTGGCCGGGTGGACTGTCCATCGTGGTGCCGCAAGCGCCTTCGCTGCCTTGGAACTTGGGCGATACCCGTGGCACGGTGATGCTGCGTATGCCCCTGCACCCCATTGCTATTGAGCTCCTCCGCGAGGTCGGCCCCATGGCGGTCTCCTCCGCGAATATCTCCGGTCAGACCCCGCCGACCACCGCGATTGCCGCCAAGCAGCAGCTGGGCAAGGCCGTCACGGTCTATCTGGATGGGGGAGAGGCCGAGGTGGGCAAGCCCTCCACCATTATCGATCTGTCCGGTCCGCGCCCCTACCTCTTGCGCGAAGGCGCGCTGAGCGCCGAGCAGATTGGTGAGGTCATCGGAGTGTCTGCAGAGTCTTTGCGCACCCGGCCGGGTAGCCAATCCTCTTAAGGAGACATCAGTGGCTGGAACCGGAGTGCCGCTGCGCGAACTGGCGTTGATTATTTTCGTCGCGGCGGCGTTTACCTACATCACCACCGGACTGGTGCGCAGCGTCTTGGTGCGCAGCGGCCAGGTGGCGGAGATTCGTCTGCGTGATAGTCACTCGCAACCCACCCCGCAGTTGGGTGGCGTTGCCATGTTCACGGGGTTTGCGGCTGCTGTCTATCTCGCAGGCCAGCTTCCAGCCTTGACTCGCGGGTTTATGCCGGTCACGCCGGAGATGAACGCTGTGCTGTGGGCAGCCGCGGCCATTGTCATCGTCGGCGTGGTGGATGACCTGGTGGAGCTGAGTGCTCTGGTCAAGCTGATTGGGCAATTGGTGGCGGCGGCCATCATGAGCGGTCTAGGTCTGACGTGGACTCTTCTCTTCTTGCCCTTTGGTGATGGAACCACGGTCATCCTCGACCAGGTCCAGGGGACACTCTTGACTACGTTCTTTACGGTCCTGCTCATCAACGCCATCAACTTCGTGGACGGGCTCGATGGGCTGGCTGCCGGGCTGGGCATGATTGCAGGTGGTGCCATCCTGGTTTTCTCGCTGACCGTGCTGCACGACCAGGGTGGGGCGGTCTCCGCCTATCCGCCGGCGATTATCGCGGCGGCGCTCGTGGGCGTGTGTGCCGGGTTCCTCCCGCATAACTTCGAGCCCTCTCGCATCTTCATGGGGGACAGCGGAGCGATGCTCATTGGCTTGCTGCTGGCGGCTGCATCCACCTCCGCGTCGGGCAAGATCAACATGTCGCTCTATGGAACCGTGGACATCGTGGCGCTGATGTCGCCCGTCATCGTCGTGGTAGCCGCCGTCTTTATTCCAGTCCTGGACCTTGTCTGGGCCGTGATCCGGCGCGTATCCCAGGGGCGTTCGCCCTTTGCCGCGGACAAGGCCCACATCCACCACCGGCTGCTCTCGCTGGGGCACACCCACCGCCGCACCGTGTTGGTGCTGTACCTGTGGGTCTCTGCGGTGGCCTTCGGGGCGGTCTCTTTTTCCATCGTCCCCGCGCCCGTGGCCGTCGTACTAGCGCTTGTCGCGCTCGTTGTGGCCTTTGGCGTGACCCTGATTCCGCTGCGCCAGGGCAAGCTTGGGCGCCAGCCGCGTCCCACCAGCGTGGTGCTGGAAACGGATCCCTCCTGAGGTAGGGTATGGGGCTGTGACTGATTCAACGACCTCCGAAGAGCTTTCGCCGTACGACGATCATCGGCGCCCCCTCAAGCGTGCGCTCCGCCTCGGGGCCATCGGCCTTGTCGTCGTGACCATCGCGTCCCTGGCTATCTGGGGCGGTGTCCGCGGGTTGCCCGGAATCTGGGGCGTACTCGTCGGCGCGGCCATCGGCGGCGGCTTCGTGCTCTTTACCGCGGCCTCAGTTCTTCTTACTGCGCGCACCACGCCGTCGACCACGATGGCGGTGGTGCTTGGCGGCTGGCTGCTCAAGGTGGTCATCCTGATTATGGTGCTGTTGCTGATTAAGGATCTTGAGTTCTACGACACGATGGCGCTTTTCGTCACCGTGCTGCTAGCGTTGGCTGTGACGCTCGGCACTGAGGTCTGGGGTGTGATTACATCCAACGTGACCTACGTGTCCTAGCCAGTCTCGACCTTTTAGAGTGAGCCACTGCTTCCGGTGACCCCGGGAGGGTGGCTTTTTGTGTAGTTAAGTGGCCACGGCGACAGCGCCCGTTACCCCCGTCAAGGTGGGAAAACACGGGTGTGTGACCAAATACACTTGGCAGGGTTTCGGCAGAATGTGGGCGTTTTATAGCGCCCACTGGCACTAGGCTGTGCCTTTAGGGCCGCAACGGGGCCCCCACGTGCGAAAACTTGAGGGCGAACTGATAGCATTCTCTTCGGGTTACCGCGGGTTAGCGCCATGCTATCCCGAAAAAGTACGGTTTATCCTTGCCCTGTTTACGCTGATGTGCGACGGAGTCCGTAGACAGGGCAAAGAGCTTGAGACGTCCATCGCACCACATAGCCTTCGACAAGCTGTGTGGCCCGAACACGGGAGAGAACGCTGAGCGTTACGACATTGGCCATGAAGGGTGAGTTTCACGCACCCGAACTGGATCCAGAATTTTTCCCGGGGCACGTAACCGATGATGGTGAAGTCGTCGATCTTCTTTTCGCCGATTTCGCCAACGGTTGGTTCGCTTTGGATCGCATCATGCTGGTTCGTCTGTTCATGGCGGCCATCCTGGTGCTCCTTTTTGTTGTCGCCTTCAGGAACCCGAAGCTGGTTCCTAAAGGATTGCAAAACGTAGCGGAGCATGCGATTGACTTCGTACGAATTCACATCGCAGAAGACATCTTGGGCCGCAAGGAAGGACGTCGATTCCTTCCGATCCTGGCCACGATCTTCTTCGGTGTTTTGTTCTGGAACGTAGCAACTATTGTTCCAGCTCTAAACATCTCTCCGAACGCTCGTATTGGTATGCCAATCGTGCTGGCTGTCGTCGCGTACATCGCCATGATTTACGCCGGCGCCAAGCGCTTTGGCTTCGGCAAGTTCATCAAGTCCTCGGTGGTTATTCCTAACCTGCCGCCGTTGCTGCACGTGCTTGTCGTACCGATTGAGGCTTTCTCTACGTTTGTCATGCGCCCAGTCACGCTGGCTCTTCGTCTGATGGCGAACTTCCTGGCTGGCCACCTCATTTTGGTCCTGTTGTACTCGGCAACGAACTTCTTCTTCTTCCAGTTCAACGGTTGGACTGCACTGAGTGGCCTCACTCTGGTCGCAGCGGTTCTGTTCACGCTGTACGAAATTATCGTCATCTTCCTGCAGGCATACATTTTCGCCCTGCTGACGGCGGTATACATCGAACTGTCGCTGCATGCAGATTCGCACTAACAACAACGCGAACCTCGCGGTTAACTAAATACCCCAAAACCACCACATCCCCCGCGGAAGAATCCGTGGGAAAACTTTGAAAGGGAACGACTTTCATCATGAACGAAATCATTCTTGCTCAGGCTGCTGACGAGTCCACCCTCAAGGGCCTCGGCGCCATCGGCTACGGCATCGCAACCATCGGCCCGGGTCTGGGCATCGGTATCCTCGTCGGCAAGACCGTCGAGGGCATGGCACGTCAGCCGGAGATGGCTGGCCAGCTGCGTACCACCATGTTCCTGGGTATCGCCTTCGTTGAGGCCCTCGCCCTGATTGGCCTCGTTGCAGGCTTCCTGTTCTAAAGAGCGCTTTACACAAAGTAAATCGAACTTTAAGAACGGAGCCCCATGAACAACGTCATTTACTACCTTGCAGCAGAAGGAAGTGAGCACCTGCCGCTGGAGAGCGGCAACTCCATCCTTCTGCCCAAGATGTACGACTTGGTCTGGTCTCTCATTCCGTTCACCATCATCCTGATTGTGTTCTGGAAGCTCGTTCTTCCGGCATACAACAAGATGCTGCAGGAGCGTGAAGACCGGATCGAAGGTGGCCTTAAGCGTGCGGAGGCTCAGCAGGCCGAAGCAAAGGCCGCTCTGGAAAAGTACAATGCTCAGCTCGCTGACGCGCGAGCAGAGGCTGCGGAGATTCGTGAGCAGGCGCGCGAGCGCGGCAAGCTGATCGAGGCAGAGGCTAAGGAAGCTGCAGAAGAAGAGTCTCGTCGCATTCTGACCGCTGGCGAGAAGCAGCTTGAAGCTTCCCGCGCACAGGTCGTGTCTGAGCTGCGTTCCGACATCGGACAGAACTCCATCAACCTGGCAGAGAAGCTGCTCGGCGGCGAACTTTCGGACGCCACCAAGCAGTCCTCCACCATTGATAACTTCCTGTCCGAGCTCGACACTGTGGCACCGGCCGGAAAGTAGGCAACGATGAAGGCAGCTAGCCGCGAAGCACTCGCTACCGTTGAGTCCAAGCTGGATGAGTTCCTCTCCGGTGACCGCTCGGTGGCGACTGCTACCCAGGCAGGCCAGGACCTCTTTGAGGTGGTCCGCGTCCTCGACGGCGACCGCGAGCTGCGCGTCGCGCTGACCGACGACGCCTCCACCTCCGAGGAGCGCAAGTCCCTGGTCCAGACCCTTTTCGGCGGCAAGGTTTCCCCGGTAGCACTGCAGGTGCTCCAGGAGGCAGCCGCCGCACAGTGGTCGACCCCGCGTGATATCGCCCGCGGCCTTATCATCCTTGGCCGTCGCGCACTGCTGCGCGGCGCTGAGTTTGAGGGCAAGCTGGGCCAGGTGGAAGACGAACTCTTCTCCCTGTCGCGCGTACTTGACCGCGAAGGCGAACTGACCCAGCTGCTTTCAGACCGTACTGCGACGTCCGACCGCAAGGTTGGGCTGCTGGCAAGCGTGCTCTACGGCAAGGTCACGATGGTCACTGAAGCGCTTGCGCTGCAGGCCATTGGCCGCCCGGAGCAGAACCCGATTGATGATCTCGCCGGATTGGCGGACACTGCAGCCAAGCTGCAGGGCCGTACCATCGCGCGCGTGACCTCGGCGGGTGAGCTGAACGATAGCCAGCGGGCAGCACTCGCTGAAAAGCTGGGCAAAATTTATGGTCGTGCGATGTCCATCCACTCTGAGGTTGACACCAGCCTCCTCGGTGGTATGACCATCCGCGTCGGCGACGAAGTCATCGATGGTTCGACGGCAGGCAAGATTGCCCGCCTTCGCGCGCAGATGGCATAAGCCGAAACGACAGAAACGATTAAGTAATTGCTGGAAGATACTACCGAGAGCAGGAAGAACATGGCGGAGCTGACGATCTCCTCCGACGAGATCCGTAGCGCGATTGCGAACTACACCTCGAGCTACTCCGCGGAGGCCTCCCGTGAGGAGGTCGGCGTGGTCATTTCGGCAGCTGACGGTATTGCGCAGGTTTCGGGCCTGCCGTCCGTCATGGCGAATGAGCTGCTCGAGTTCCCCGGCGGCGTGATTGGCGTCGCACAGAACCTTGACACCAACTCCATCGGTGTCGTGGTCTTGGGCAACTTCGAGTCGCTTAAAGAAGGCGACGAGGTCAAGAGGACCGGCGAGGTTCTCTCCATCCCTGTGGGCGAGGAATTCCTCGGCCGCGTTATCAACCCCCTGGGCCAGCCGATTGACGGCATGGGCCCGATCACCGCTGAAGAGGACCGCGTCCTCGAGCTGCAGGCACCGTCCGTGCTGCAGCGTCAGCCGGTGGAAGAGCCGATGCAGACCGGCATCAAGGCTATTGACGCGATGACCCCGATTGGTCGCGGTCAGCGTCAGTTGATCATTGGTGACCGTAAGACGGGTAAGACCGCCGTTTGTATCGACACCATCCTGAACCAGAAGGCTAACTGGGAGTCTGGCGACAAGAACAAGCAGGTCCGCTGCATCTACGTCGCCATCGGCCAGAAGGGCTCCACCATTGCTGGTGTGCGCCACACCCTGGAGCAGCACGGCGCTCTGGAGTACACCACCATCGTGGCTGCTCCGGCATCCGACGCCGCCGGCTTCAAGTGGCTGGCACCGTTCTCCGGTGCAGCTCTGGGTCAGCACTGGATGTACCAGGGCAACCACGTCCTGATCATTTACGATGATCTGACCAAGCAGGCTGAGGCCTACCGTGCGATTTCCCTTCTGCTGCGCCGTCCGCCGGGCCGCGAGGCTTACCCGGGCGACGTCTTCTACCTCCACTCCCGTCTGCTGGAGCGTGCTGCAAAGCTCTCTGACGACATGGGTGCAGGTTCCATGACCGCACTGCCGATCATTGAGACCAAGGCGAACGACGTCTCCGCCTTCATTCCGACCAACGTTATTTCTATTACCGACGGCCAGGTCTTCCTGGAGTCCGACCTGTTCAACCAGGGCGTCCGTCCGGCAATTAACGTCGGTGTGTCCGTCTCCCGTGTTGGTGGTGCCGCACAGACCAAGGGTATGAAGAAGGTTGCCGGTAACCTCCGTCTCGAGCTGGCTGCCTACCGTGACCTGCAGGCCTTCGCGGCCTTCGCATCCGACCTGGATCCGGCTTCCAAGGCTCAGCTGGAGCGCGGTGAGCGCCTCGTCGAGCTGCTCAAGCAGTCCGAGTCCTCCCCGCAGCCTGTCGAGTACCAGATGGTGTCCATCTTCCTCGCAGACCAGGGCATCTTCGACGTCGTTCCCGTCGAGGACGTACGCCGCTTCGAGAAGGAGCTGCACGACCACCTCAACTCTGCAACCCCGCAGGTGTTCGAGCAGATCCAGGGCGGTACCGCTCTGACCGACGAGTCCAAGGATGCACTTGTTGCAGCAGCAAAGGACTTCACTCCGTCCTTCCGCACGACCGAGGGCAACAACCTTGGTACCGAGGCGCCGGTTGACCCGCTCGCCGCGGATGATGTGAATAAGACCGAGCTCAACGTCTCCCGCAAGACGGCCAAATAGAGTTTCGCACGCTCTAAGAATTAACCGTCTAGAAAAAGAAGGGAGGAGCGAACACCATGGCTAATCTTCGTGAACTGCGTGACCGTATCCGGTCCGTCAATTCCACCAAGAAGATCACCAAGGCACAGGAGCTCATTGCTACCTCGCGCATTACCAAGGCTCAGGCCAGGGTAGAAGCGGCGCAGCCTTATGCACGTGAACTGTCCAACGTGCTTAACAAGCTGGCGGCGCACACGTCCTTGGATCACCCGATGCTCCGGGAACGCGAAGATGCGAAGGTTGCCGCTATTCTCGTGGTCTCTTCGGACCGCGGTATGTGCGGTGGCTACAACAACAACATCTTCAAGAAGGCGGCCGAGCTGGAAGCCCTGCTCAAGAGCGAGGGTTTCGAGACCGTCCGCTACGTGACCGGCAACAAGGGCGTTGGCTTCTACAAGTTCCGTGAGGACGAGGTCGCAGGCAGCTGGACTGGATTCTCGCAGGATCCGACCTGGGAAAAGACGCACGATGTGCGCCGCCACATTATCGACGGCTTCGTCGCCGGTTCGAACGGCCAGGCCAAGACCCGCGAGGGCATTAACGTGGAGGGCGAGACCGTTCGCGGTTTCGACCAGGTACACGTCGTGTACACCGAGTTCGAGTCCATGCTGACCCAGACCGCGCGTGTGCAGCAGCTGCTGCCGGTGGTACCGGTTATCGAGGAAGAGGACTACAACCTGGGTGAGTCCGCGCTTTCCGACGCCGAGCCGAACAATCAGATCACCCCTGATTACGACTTCGAGCCGGATGCGGACACCCTGATGGAAGCGCTGCTTCCGCAGTACGTGTCTCGCCTCCTATTTGCGATGTTCTTGGAGTCCTCGGCCTCCGAGTCCGCCGCACGCCGTACCGCAATGAAGTCTGCAACCGACAACGCTACCGAGCTGGTCAAGGACCTCTCGCGCGTGGCCAACCAGGCCCGTCAGGCGCAGATTACCCAAGAAATCACAGAGATCGTCGGTGGCGCTGGGGCGCTCGCCGAAAGCGCAGAAAGTGACTAGATTATGACTACAGCTCTGCAAGAGCAGAACACACAGTCGTCGGCTACCGCCGGCCGTGTGGTGCGTGTCATCGGTCCGGTCGTCGACGTGGAGTTTCCGCGTGGCGGGCTGCCGGCACTGTACAACGCACTGACCGTCGAGGTGACCCTCGAGGCTGTTGCAAAGACCGTCACCCTTGAGGTCGCTCAGCACCTCGGTGACAACCTCGTCCGTGCCGTGTCCATGGCTCCGACCGACGGCCTCGTCCGCGGTGCCGCCGTGACCGACACCGGCAAGCCGATTTCCGTCCCGGTGGGCGATGTGGTCAAGGGCCACGTCTTCAACGCCCTCGGTGACTGCCTTGACCAGCCGGGTCTGGGCCGCGATGGCGAGCAGTGGGGCATCCACCGCGCGCCGCCGGCTTTCGACCAGCTCGAGGGTAAGACCGAGATTCTGGAGACCGGTATTAAGGTCATCGACCTGCTGACCCCGTACGTGAAGGGCGGCAAGATCGGCCTGTTCGGTGGTGCAGGTGTGGGTAAGACCGTTCTTATCCAGGAGATGATTACTCGTATCGCACGCGAGTTCTCCGGTACCTCCGTCTTCGCCGGCGTCGGCGAGCGCACCCGTGAGGGCACCGACCTCTTCCTCGAGATGGAAGAGATGGGCGTTCTCCAGGACACCGCACTTGTCTTCGGCCAGATGGATGAGCCGCCAGGAGTCCGTATGCGCGTGGCTCTGTCCGGCCTGACCATGGCGGAGTACTTCCGCGATGTGCAGAACCAGGACGTGCTGCTGTTCATCGACAACATCTTCCGTTTCACCCAGGCCGGTTCTGAGGTGTCGACCCTGCTGGGCCGCATGCCTTCCGCCGTGGGTTACCAGCCGACTCTGGCTGATGAGATGGGTGTGCTGCAGGAGCGTATTACCTCCACCAAGGGTAAGTCCATTACCTCCCTGCAGGCCGTCTACGTGCCGGCCGATGACTACACCGACCCGGCTCCGGCGACCACCTTCGCCCACCTCGATGCCACCACCGAGTTGGACCGTGGTATTGCTTCGAAGGGTATTTACCCGGCAGTGAACCCGCTGACCTCTACCTCTCGTATTCTGGAGCCGTCCATCGTGGGCGAGCGCCACTACGAGGTTGCACAGCGCGTCATCGGTATTCTGCAGAAGAACAAGGAGCTTCAGGACATCATCGCCATCCTTGGTATGGATGAGCTGTCTGAGGAAGACAAGATTACCGTTCAGCGTGCTCGCCGTATCGAGCGCTTCCTGGGCCAGAACTTCTTCGTCGCAGAGAAGTTCACCGGCCTGCCGGGCTCCTACGTGCCGCTGGCCGATACCATCGATGCTTTCGAGCGCATCTGCAACGGCGAATTCGACCACTACCCGGAGCAGGCCTTCAACGGCCTGGGTGGCTTGGACGACGTCGAGGCTGCGTACAAGAAGCTGACTGAGAAGAAGTAGGGAGAGGCACATGGCTGACATCACCGCCGAATTGGTTTCCGTCGAGCGCCTGCTGTGGACCGGCAAGGCCACCATGGTGACGGCTGAGACCACCGAGGGTGAGATCGGCGTGCTTCCTGGTCATGAGCCCATGGTCGGTCAGTTGATCGACAATGGTGTTGTGACCATCCACCCAGTCGACGGCGACCGTCGCGTCGCCGCTGTCCAGGGTGGCTTCCTCTCCGTGTCCGAGAACAAGATCACCGTCCTCGCCGATTGGGCCATCTGGGCCCGCGAGGTCGATGAAGCCCAGGCACAGGAAGACCTGAAGTCTGAGCGTGAGTTGACAAGGTCTCGCGGCGAAGCTGCACTGCGCGCCGTACGCCGCTTCAACAGCTAACGGATGAGCGGAGAGGGAACCGACGGGCAGCAATGACCGCCCTTCCCACTTTCACTTAGGAACCCCACAACCTCGCTAAGAGGGGGTGGGGTTCCTTCGTCTTCTCCGCCCCCAAGACGAGTAACTCTGAGCAATGACTAGCGTTGTCTACTCCAACGGCGGTACAATCAACCCATGAATTCTCAGGTGCTTCAGGGGCTAACAATTCTTTTAGGTCTGTGTGCACTGGTCCTTCTGGTTTTCCTCATCCTGGCGGCGGTGCGCTTTTTCACCGTGCGCTCCCGCGGCACGAGCATCCTTTTGCGCCAACTACCGTCGAAGGACTCTCATTCTTGGCGTCATGGTCTCGTGCGCTATGACGGCGAGTATATGAATTACTTTAAGCTTCGCTCCGTCATGCCGCGCGCCAACAAGCGTTTTAATCGCCTCGACATCGAATTGGGTAAGACTCGCCCGATGGACGATGACGAGGCTTCTTTTATGCCCTCGGATCACCAAATTATCCAGATTCGCATCGATGGGCGGGACTACGAGATTGCCTCCGATGCGCAGGGCATTATGGCCCTGAACGCGTGGGTGGAGTCGGCTCCGTCGAAGCGCCAAGAAAAGCTGGACTATCACCAGATGCGCCAACGGGCTACCCGTTTACCTAAGAAGTAGCGCTCAACGATAGGGTAGAGGACATGCGTCTTGTCATCGCCCAATGCTCCGTAGACTACGTCGGCCGCCTCGACGCCCACCTTCCGATGGCGGATCGGCTCATCCTCATTAAGGCCGATGGTTCGGTGTCCATCCACGCGGATGATCGCGCCTACAAGCCCTTGAACTGGATGACGCCGCCGTGCACCTTTGAGGAGTCAGCGATTGAGGATATCGATGGCGAAGACACCGGGGAAAAGCTGTGGCTGGTGGAGAACCCCAAGGGTGAGCAGCTGCGCATCACCATTGCTGCGATCCACCAGGATATCGACATGGAGCTAGGTGAAGATCCGGGCTTGGTCAAGGACGGTGTGGAGGCCCACCTGCAAGAGCTGCTGGCCGAGCACATCGAAACGTTGGGGGAGAAGTACTCTCTGGTGCGCCGCGAGTACCCCACGGCTATTGGCCCGGTGGACATTATGGCGAAGAACGCTGAGAACGAGTTCGTCGCCGTGGAGGTCAAACGCCGCGGGGGCATCGATGGCGTCGAGCAGCTCACGCGCTACCTCGAACTGCTTAACCGCGATGATTTGCTAGCACCCGTGCATGGTGTCTTCGCCGCGCAGGAAATCAAGCCCCAAGCCAGGACACTGGCGGAGGACCGCGGCATTCGCTGCGTGGTCCTGGACTATCAGGAGCTGCGCGGTATCGAATCCAACGAGCTGCGGTTGTTCTAGTGCCACGCCGCAACCGCAGAATCCGCGAGGAGTCGCGCTCGCTGCCGCGCGATGGCAGCGCCTTCCTGGGCTCGCAGACGGTGGCAGGGCCGACCTGGACCAATGGCGAGCCCTTCGTCATGCGGCACGTCGGAAGTGCCGCCGCCCAGAAGTTTTACGTTTGCCCAGGATGCAACCAGAATATCCCTCCCGGGGTGGCGCACATCGTGGCGTGGCCACGGGATACCGGTGGGCGCGGTGAGGACCGTCGACACTGGCACCGGCACTGCTGGGACCGGCGGTAGGATGGCGGGCATGATTGTTGCCTTTTCCGTAGCGCCCACTGTCGTGGGCGATGAAAGTGCTGAAATGTCCGAGGCCGTGGCCGAAGCAGTGCGTGTTGTCCGTGCTTCGGGCTTGCCCAATGAGACCAACTCCATGTTCACCATCATTGAGGGTGAATGGGACGAGGTCTTCGCGGTCATTAAGGAGGCCACCGATGCCGTACGCGCCGTGTCGCCGCGCACGAGCCTGGTGATTAAGGCCGATATCCGCGAAGGCGTGACCGGGCAAATCACCCAAAAAGTAGATTCCGTTAACCGTTACCTGGAGGAGAATAAGTGACCGGACCGTACGTAGGAGGAGCCCTCGACCTGGGTGCGATCAAGCAGCAGGCGGAGGCACGGGCGCAAGCCCAGACACAGGCTGCAAGCGCCGGAGCCGCTAGCTCCGGCGGCTCCAGCGAAGGGATCGCGCCCTTCTTCGAGGTCACCGAGCAGAACTTTGAGAATGACTTGGTACGCCGCTCCGCGGAGGTGCCGGTTATTGCCTTGATCGGCTCGCCGCGCTCGCCTGCCTCCGAGCAGCTCAAGAAGGACTTCGAGGAGATGGCGGCCACCGGTGGGCTGAAGTTCATCGTGGGCTACATCAACGCCGATGTCGTGCCCCAGGTAGCGCAGGTCTTCGGCGTGCAGAATCTGCCGACCACCGTTGCCATTGCCGCCGGCCAGCCCGTCACCAACTTCGAGGGTGGACAGCCGCGTGAGAACCTCGAGCAGTGGGTTGCGGCGATCGTCGACAAGCTCGGCCCCCAGCTCAAGGGCCTACCCGAACAGGGCGAAGCAGGGGAGAACCCCGCAGAGGAAGTTGCTGATCCGCGCCTGAGCCTTGCGGAAGACGCACTCAACCGCGGCGATTTCGATTCCGCCATCGCCACCTACGAGGAGATCTTGGCCGCCGAGCCAGACAACGTGGAAATCAAGCAGGCCCGCGATACCACGCTGTTGCTCAAGCGTTTGGACCCAGCTAATCGCAGCGAGGATCCCGTCGCCGCTGCGGATGCCGCCCCGGAGGATGTGTCCAAGCAGCTCGATGCCGCCGACGCGGAGGTTGTCGCCGGTGCCCCTGACCGCGCCTTCGAGCGCCTCATCGACGCCATGAAGCGCACCGCCGGGGATGACAAGGAGCAGCTCAAGACTCGCCTCTTGGAGCTCTTTGGGCTCTTCGACTCCGGCGACCCTCGCGTGCTTGCTGCGCGCACGAAGCTGGCAAGCGCGCTGTACTAAAGACGGCGTAGTAATAGTGCCCGGCTTGTGCTGGGGCCGAGAGTGACCTTCCAGGACTGTCGCGGGTTGAACCCTCAGGATGACTCAACTGAGTCCTCTCTGAGGGTCTTTTGCGTTAAATCTATTATGTGAGTTGAAGCATGCTACATTCCTTCTAGTGTTATCACGCACACTGGTTGTTTAACTCTTTCAGGAGGACTCTCATGCGCAAGCTCCTCGGCGTCGTCGGCGCCGCCTCTCTTGCTTTTACCCTTGCCGCCTGCGGAAGCGACGGCTCCGATAGTGCCGGCGGTGCCAACTATGTTCGCGTTCTGGGCACCGAGCCGCAGCAGGGGCTTATCCCCGCGATGACGAATGAGAACGGTGGCGGACGCATCGTCGACATGCTGTTTTCCGGATTGGTGTACTACGACGCTGACGGCAACGTGCACAACGAGATGGCCGAGTCCATTGACAAGGAAGGGGACAAGACTTACAAGGTCACGCTCAAGCCGGACCTGAAGTTCTCCGATGGCTCCGCCGTAACCGCGGCTACTTTCGTCGATACGTGGAACTACGCTGTAGCCAACGAACAGCTCAATGAGAGCTTCTTCTCCTCCATTAAGGGCTACGGTGAAGGCGTCAAAGAAATGGAGGGCCTCAAGGTCATCGATGAGCGCACCTTCACCATCGAGCTCACCCAACCGGAAAGCGACTTTCCGAGCCGCTTAGGTTACAACGCGTACTTCCCGGTGCCTGCGGCCGCACTGGAGGACCCACAGGCTTTCGGCGAGACCCCGGTGTCCAACGGTCCGTACAAGATCAAGGAATGGAACCACAACCAGAACCTGATCATCGAGCCGAACCCGGAGTATAAGGGCGACCGCGCAGCGCAGAACGACGGCATCGAATTCGCCTTCTACGCCGACTCTAGTGCTGCGTACATGGACCTGCTGGCGAATAACCTCGATGTGCTCGAAGCCATTCCTTCATCCGCTTTCGGCAGCTATGAGCAGGACCTGGCCGGCCGCGAGGAGACCAAGCCGGCTGCCACCTACCTGGAGATGTCCATCCACGTAGAAACGCCTCATTTCAGTGGGGAAGAGGGCACGCTGCGACGCAAGGCAATCTCGATGGCCATCAACCGTGAGGAGATCGCGGAGACCATCTTCCATGGCACCCGCACCCCGGCCCGGGAGTTCACCTCACCGGTGCTGAACGGGTACAACGACAGCCTGCCGGGTTCGGAGAACCTGGACTATAACCCGGAGGAAGCCAAGAAGCTGTGGGCGGAGGCCGACAAGAAGTACGGTGCTTTTGAAGGCACGTTCCCGATCAACTATAACACCGATGGTGACAACAAGGACTGGGCTGATGCGGTGGCTAACAGCATCAGCAACGCGCTGGGAATCCAGGCCGTGGGCAACCCTTACCCGGACTTCAAGTCCTTCCGCGATGCCTACCGCACCGAGCGTATGGACGGCGCCTACCGCACGGCGTGGTTCGCCGACTATCCCTCGATGGGTAACTTCCTTGGGCCAAACTTCACCACGGGCGTAGCTTCGAATGACTCGAAGTACTCCAACCCGGAATTCGATGAACTGATTGTGAAGGCCAACGGCGCCGCGAACGAGGAGGAAGCCGCGAAGCTCTACAACCAGGCACAGGAGCTGCTGCTGCGTGACCTTCCCTCCATCCCGCTGTTCTACCCGAACGTGGTCGGCGGGTGGTCGGAGAACGTCCAGGACGTGACATTCAACTGGAAGTCCCTGCCGGTGTACTACGCGGTGAAGAAGAACTAGGGATCTGGTCCTACAGACACACCGCAATATGACTAAAGTGCGGAGGCATGACCTCCGTACTTTTTCTTTGCAATACCAACCGGGGCAAGTCTCAGATGGCGGCTGCCTTAGCTAGGAAGCATGCGCCCGATTGGGAAGTTCACTCTGCAGGCGTAAAGACCACTGAACAGCACCGTGAGCAGGGGGTGAACGCTGAGGCGCAGGCTTCCCTTGCAAAGGTCGGAGCGGACATGGAAGGTACGCCGACGCTGCTTGATGCCGGCCTCGCGTCTTCGGTGGATCACGTCGTCATCGTCGGTGATGCCGACTATGACGGAGTGGCTGAGCGTTGGGAGATTGAGGACCCGTCCGTGCGTGGCCTAGAGGGAGAAGCGCGTATGGATGCGCTGCGCGATGACATTGATGCTCGCGTAAGAGCTTTCCTTGATGGTCACGCGCAGGACTGAAAACTGAAACTGCCTGAGTTGCCAAAACTAGGGGCTGGAATTCGATCCCAGCGGTGATCTTTGGCAACTCGGGCAGTTGTATTTTGAGAAACTAGCCACGGAAGGCATACCACTGCACCGAGTTGGCCGGCAGGTGCAGCTGTACGTGGTTGCCTTCGGAGCGCACGTGGTGGGCAAGGTCGTTGCCAGCGCCCTGGTAGACGGCGTCGTCTGTGTTGATGACCAGCTCCCACTCGCCATCGCGCGGCACCCAGAGGTCATAGTGGGGCACCGAGCTGCCGGAGAAGTTGCACACCGCCAACAAGGCGGAGCCGTCCTTGCCGTAGCGGACGTAGCCCAGCATGTTGTTATTCGAGTCATCAGCCTTGACCCACTGGAAGCCATCCTGCGTGAAGTCTTGTGTCCACAGGGCCGGCTGTTGCTTGTACACCGCGTTGAGGTCGCGCACCAGGCGCTTAATGCCGTGGTGCCACTCGTTGCCCCAGCCCTCCAAGTTGGACCAGTCCACAGAGTGGCCCTCTGCCCATTCGGTGGTCTGGCCAAACTCCTGGCCCATGAACATCAGTTGCTTGCCCGGGTGGGAGAACATGTAGCCGTATAGCGCACGCAGGCCCGCGGCCTTATTCCAGTCATCGCCCGGCATGCGCTCCCACAAGGAGCCCTTGCCGTGCACCACCTCGTCGTGGCTAAAGGGGAGCACGTAGCGCTCCGAGTAGGCGTAGACCATGGAGAAGGTGAGCTCGCCGTGGTGGTAGCGGCGGTGAATCGGTTCGTGTTTGAAGTACTCCAGGGTGTCGTTCATCCAGCCCATGTTCCACTTCAGGCTAAAGCCCAGTCCGCCCTCGTGGGTCGGTGCGGTCACGCCCGGCCAGGAGGTGGACTCTTCCGCGATGGTCAGCACGCCCGGGTGGGTGCGGTTCAGGGTGGCGTTGGTTTCCTGGAGGAATTGGACGGCCTCAAGGTTCTCGCGCCCGCCGTAGATATTGGGCAGCCATTCCTCGCGGGAGTAGTCCAGGTAGAGCATGGAAGCAACGGCGTCGACTCGCAGGCCATCCACGTGGAACTCCTCAGCCCAGTACAGGGCGTTAGCCACGAGGAAATTGCGCACCTCGTTGCGGCCGAAATCGAAGACGTACGTGCCCCAGTCAGCCTGTTCGCCGCGGCGCGGATCCGGGTGCTCGTAGAGTGCCTGCCCATCGAAGCGGCCCAGCGCCCACTCATCCTTGGGGAAGTGCGCGGGAACCCAGTCAACGAAGACGCCGATGCCTGCCTTGTGCAGGTCGTTGATGAGCGCGCGTAGCTCGTCCGGGGTGCCCCAGCGCGCGGAGGGAGCGTAGTAGCCGGAGACCTGGTAGCCCCAGGATCCACCGAAGGGGTGTTCGGCCACGGGCAGCAGCTCCACGTGGGTAAAGCCGTGCTCCACCAGGTAAGGGATGAGTTCTTCGCGCAAGCTGTTGTAGTTGGCGCCCACTTTCCAGGAGCCGACGTGGAGCTCATAAACGCTCATCGGGACGTCGAGGTCCCCGGTGCGCTTGCTCATCCACTCCTCGTCGCTCCACTCGAAGCTGGAGCGGGCCACCACGGAGGCGGTTTCCGGCGGGGCAATGGTGCGCTTGGCCAGGGGGTCGGCCTTGTCAATGCGCGGAGAGTTCTTGCCGTGGACCGCAAACTTATAACGCTCGCCTTCGCCCACGCCGGGGATGAAAACCTCCCAAATGCCCGTGGAGCCGAGGCAACGCATGGGGTACTGGGTAGGGTTCCAACCGCAGAAGTCACCGACCACGGCCACGCCTTCCGCGTTGGGTGCCCACACGGCAAACGCCGTTCCTTCGACCTCACCCAAGTCGGTGGTGTAGCTCTTGAGGTTGGCGCCCAAGACCTCCCAGAGGCGCTCGTGGCGGCCTTCGCCAATGAGGTGCTGATCCAGGGTGCCCAGGGTAGGCAGGAAGTGGTAGCCGTCCGCTACCTCGACGGCGGGCTGGCCCGGGTAGGTGATGCGCAGGCGGTAGTCTGCTTCTTCGGCGAGCGAGGCCTCCCAGATATCATCCCCAACCGCGCGCATGGCGAGGGTTTCGGTGGCGGTGACGAGCTCGACGGCTTCGGCACCGGGGCGGCGAGTGCGGACGGTTCCGTCGTGCCACCCATAGAAATCATGGGGCGCGTGGTGGCGGCAGTGGTTGAGGCGTTCGAGGTCTGAGGCCGGGATGTTCATACAGACCAAATTACCGAACAACGCCCGCTCGCGGGGCCTAAAAGAAACCCCGCGCTACCTATGAAGGGGGTACGGGTTCAGCGCGGGGTTTCAGCGGCTTTAAAGCTTAGGCGCGGTAGTCGTTCACCCGGCGCCACGCTATGCGTTCCTGCAGGTCATGGTGGGCCGGCGGGAGGATGAAGATGTGGGCGACGTCACGCAGCGGTTCCAGGCGCACGAAGTTACGGTCGGACCACTCGTAGGCAGCTCCACTGATGGTGTCCTGCACCGTGAAGTGATCGCCCGGGTGGCGGCCCACGGCGGCAAGATCCAGGAAGACTGTGGCCTCCTGTGCATTGCGCGGATCCAGGTTGACCACCACGAGCACCACGTTGCCGGTGGTGGGATCAGCCTTGGAGTAGGCAATGATGGCCTCGTTATCGGTGTTGTGGAAGCGCAGCGTGCGCAGTTGCTGGAGGGCCGGGTTCTCGCGGCGGATGAGGTTGAGCAGGCGGATATAGGATTCCAGGGAGTCACCAGACTTGACTGCGGCCTGGAAGTCACGCGGGCGCAGCTCGTACTTCTCCGAATCGAGGTATTCCTCGCTGCCCGGCTTGACTGCTTGGTGCTCGTAGAGCTCGAAGCCGGAGTACACGCCCCACAGCGGGGAGAGCGTGGCCGCCAGGGTGGCGCGGATGGCGAACATGGCGCGCCCGCCGGTCTGCAGGGACTCGTGGAGGATATCCGGGGTATTGACAAAGAGGTTGGGCCGGCAGATATCGGCTTGCTCCACGTGCATCTGCGCGAATTCGGTGAGCTCGTGCTTGGAGGTCTGCCACGTGAAGTAGGTATAGGACTGCGTAAATCCTGCCTTGGCCAGACCGAACAGACGCGGGGCGCGGGTAAAGGCCTCGGAGAGGAAGATGACCTCCGGGTGGGTGATGTGCACCTTGGAGATCAGCCAGTTCCAGAAATTGGCCGGCTTGGTGTGCGGGTTATCCACGCGGAAGGTGGTGACACCAGCCTCCACCCAAATCATGACGATGCGGTAGATCTCCGCGTAAATGGCGTCTGGGTCGTTATCGAAATTGAGCGGATAGATGTCCTGGTACTTCTTCGGCGGGTTCTCCGCGTAGGCAATGGTGCCATCGGCCAACACCGTGAAAAATTCCGGGTTGGTCTTGGCCCACGGGTGGTCCGGGGAGGCCTGCAACGCCAAGTCCAGTGCTACCTCCAGGCCCAAGTCGGCGGCCTTCTTGACCAGCTCCTTGAAGTCCTCCATGGTGCCCAGCTCCGGGTGCGTGGTGGAGTGGTCCTGAATGGCCCACGGCGAGCCCACATCACCAGGCTCAGCCACCACCGAGTTGTTGCGGCCCTTGCGGTGCACTTCGCCAATGGGGTGGATGGGAGGGAAGTAGACGGTGTCGAACCCCATGGCAGCCACGCGCTCCAGTGCCTGCGCTGTGGTCTTAAACGTGCCGTGCACGGGGTTGCCCTCGTCATCCCACCCGCCGGTCGAGCGCGGGAAGAGCTCGTACCAGGAGTTGTAGAGGGCCTCGCGGCGCTCTACCAGGACCTCGTGGATGTCACCTTCGACCAGCAGGTGGCGCAGCGGGTGGTGGTGGAGGATCTCGGCGACCTCCTCGGAGAGCGCGGTACGCACGCGCTTGTCGACGTCCACCGTGTCATCCTTGAGCTCTTTCGACGCCTGAAAGAGCAGCTCCGCCTTATCGCTCGGGCACTGGATGGCCGCCTCCTCGAAGAGCTCGGCGCCGTGCAACAGATCGTTGCTGAGCTCCTGTGCGGATTGCCCCGCCTCCATCTTCTTGATCACCGCGTTGCGCCACGTGGACATCGGATCCGACCAGGCATCGATGCGGAAGAACCAACGCCCGGGAGTCGCCGGAGTAAACACCCCGTGGACTCGGTCCTGGTCTTCCGGGTCCACGGTCATGGTCACGGCGGAGGTGGACGGGGATTCGGTGTTCCACACCGACAGCGTCGCGGCGACGGCATCGTGGCCCTCGCGCCACACCAGCGCGGTGACAGGAACAACCTCTCCGACTACGGCCTTCGAGGCGGCATTACCGGAGAGGGAGGGGCGGACATCGTCGATACCAAGGCGTTGAGTCATGCCCATAGAATAATGCAGCTGTGTCAGTTTCACCGGGGAAGGAGGATATCGGCCACAATGGTGCGTGTGAACACTCCAGAGCAATTGAGCCAGCAAGACCCTGAACTGATGGAAACCGACGAGGATTGGTTGATTGACTTCCGCGGCGTCGAGCTACGACGCGGCGGGCGCACGCTGGTGGGGCCCGTCGACTGGCAGGTGGAGCTCGATGAGCGTTGGGTCATCATCGGCCCCAATGGCGCGGGCAAGACCTCCCTGGTGCGCATGGCCGCCGCCGAAGAATTCCCGTCCGCTGGCGTGGCTTTCCTCATGGGTGAGCGCCTGGGCAAAACGGATATGCGCGATCTGCGCGCCGCCATTGGCATCTCTTCCGCTGCCGTCCAGCACCGCATCCCGGACAACGAGCGCGTGGATGATCTCGTCGTGTCTGCTGGCTATGCGGTCCTCGGCCGCTGGCGTGAGGACTACCAAGACATGGACTTCTCCCGTGCCGACGAGATCTTGGAACAAGTCGGCGCCGCACACCTTGCAGAGCGGACCTGGGGCACGCTCTCCGAGGGAGAAAAGAAGCGCGTCATCCTCGCCCGCGCGCTCATGGCTAACCCGGAGCTGCTCATCCTGGATGAGCCCTCCGCGGGCATGGACTTGGGCGGCCGTGAGGACCTCGTGGGCTACTTGGGGGACCTAGCACTCGATGCGGATGCCCCGGCGATTGTCATGATTACCCACCACGTGGAGGAAATCCCTTACGGATTTACCCATGCGATGCTCCTGGATGAGGGTAAGGTCGTGGCCAAAGGACTCATTAACTCTGTCCTGACGTCGGAAAACCTTTCCAAGGCCTTCCACCAACCTATCCAGGTGGATCGCATCGGGGAGAGGTACTTCGCCCGACGAGTCCGCTAACCCCTAGTACATATCTCTCAGTACAAAACCTCGGTACACACCCTCGACGTATACCTCTCGAATTCTGCCCCCAGCCTGCAGACACGGAAAGTTGCATGAGTCAGTCCATCCACGACAGCCTTGACGCCATCGACCCTGGCGAAAAAACGGGCTTTAACGGGGCACGTCTGGCCGCTACTGTCCTCCTGTTGCGCGATACGGCCGAGGGGCTGCGCGTGTGGATCCAAGAACGCGTGCGCACCATGCGCAACTACCCCGGCCACGTCGTCTTTCCCGGCGGCGGGGTAGACCCGCGTGACTTCCCACCGCGAACCTGGGACTCTGGCGAACTGTGGGCAGGCCGCTCAGTGGTGTCCATGGCACGCCGCATGGGCGTAACCAAGTACAAGGCACACGCCCTTGTCTTCGCCGCCGCCCGGGAGCTTTTCGAGGAGGCCGGCACGTTGCTAGCCATCCGCGAGGACGGCTTGGTCTCCGACGCCTCGCGCTACCATCGCGAGCGCGAGCTGCTGGAAACCCATGAGATTTCCTTCACCGAGTTCCTGGAGCACAACGGCATGCGTGTCGACGCCGACATGCTGCTGCCTTGGTCCCGCTGGGCCGGTGAAGACAACAACCACTGGTTCGACACCTTCTTCTTCATCGGTGTACTGCCCGAGGGCCAAGAACCCGATGGGGATACGGGCGAAGCCGATGACGCCGGCTGGTTCGACCCGCAATTGGTCTTGGATGGCTGGCGCGCCGGGCTGGTGCGCCTCGCCATCCCGACGTGGGCACAGCTCAAGCGCCTCACGTCCTATTCCAGCGTCAAGGAAGTCTTGGACGATGCCTCCTTCTCCGATCTGCGCCCTATCATCGGGGATCCCCGGGACGATGAGCGCTACCGCGAATACTTCACCACCTTCCCCGTCGACCGCATTTAAACCGGCTTGAAGAAACGACCATGAGCTACACCCTGGACGAAGTTTCCTTCCTGCGTGAGAACGCCGCTGCGATCGACGCCGCCGCGGCGGACCTGGAGGGCACCAAGAAGGCGCACCTGAGGGACGTCGCCAAGCTGCAGGCCCACTTTGGTGACTACGGGCGTGCCGTGGCCGAACTCATCCAAGCCCGCAGCTCCGGAAAGCTGCCGGGGCAGTGGCTCATGGACCACGACTCCGCCCAACAGGCCACCCCGCCCGCGGTGGCCGCCTACCGCGCGCAGTTCCTTCAGGAACGCAACGTGGACGTGGTCCACGACCTCACCTGCTCTATCGGTACCGAAGGGCAGGCCTATCGCCCCGGTGCTTATGTGGGCAGCGACCTGGACGCCTCGCGCGTAGCCATGGCGCAGCACAACATTGAGCACCCAGTCTTTCGCGCTGATGCTCTGACCACCACGACCACCGCCGAAGTCTGCATCGCCGACCCCGCCCGGCGCCAAGGCGGCAACCGCATTACCCGCCTGGACCAACTTCTGCCCCCGCCAGCAGATCTGCTGGCCACCCACGGCGAGATGGCCATCAAATGCGCACCCGGCATCGACCACTCCGAATGGGAAGGCCTGGCCTGCGCGGTGAGCCTTGACGGAGGGGTGAAGGAAACCTGCCTGTATACCCCGGGCCTGGGAATGGGGAAGAGGGCAGTGGTCCTCAATACCACGCCCGAAGGAATACACACGGACGTCATCGACGACGACCTCGACGACGACGAGCTACCTGAGGCTGGACCCATCGGGCGCTTCCTCATCGACCCCGACGGCGCCATCGTGCGCGCCGGGCTGGTGCGCCACTACGCCGCGCGGGAAGGCCTGCACCAACTGGACCCGCGCATTGCTTACCTCACCGGTGACCGCCTGCCTCACGGCACGTCCGGATTTGAATTCATCGAGATGGTCCCCATGAAGAAGCTCAAGGCGGCTATGGCGGCTCACGACGTTGGCTCGCTGGAAATCCTGGTACGCGGGCAAGACGTGAACCCGGATCAGCTGCGCAAGAAGCTCAAGTTGAAGGGGTCGACCGCCAAGACGCTCGTGGTCACACGCATTGGAACGAAGGGAGTCGCGGTGTTGTGCGGACCGCGAGTAGTATCGACCGAAGGTAATTACGCACCCTAATAGTTTCAAAATTTACGGAAGGGGAAGTGCCCACATGCCAGTCATTGTGGCTCTGGTCAAGCACGTACCGGATACGTGGTCAACGAAGACCCTGGAGGCGGACCACACGTTGGACCGCACCTCGGTGGATAACGTCATCGATGAGGTCAACGAGTACTCCGTCGAGCAGGCACTGCGCCTGCGCGACGATAACGCCGACGCCGGCTACGAGGTCGTCGCACTCACCATGGGCCCGGCCGCTGCCGATGAGGCCCTGCGCAAGGCCCTGGCCATGGGCGCGGATCACGCCGTGCACGTGACGGATGACGCCCTCGCTGGCGCCGACGCCCTGGCCACCGCCTGGGTTCTTAACGCCGCCATCAACAAGGTGGCCGAGAAGTTCGGCGAGGTCCAGGTCATCACCCTGGGCAATAACTCCTCGGATGCCTCCACCGGTCTCATTGCCGGCCTGCTGGCCGAGTACCGTCAGCTGCCCGCGCTCACTGAGCTCAAGGCAGCCTCCCTGGCCGGCGCCACCGCCACCGGTACCCGTGAAGATGTCCACGGCCACTGGGAACTCAGCGCCAACCTGCCGGCCATCCTGTCCTTTACGGACAAGGCCGACAAGCCGCGTTTCCCCAACTTCAAGGGCCTGATGGCCGCCAAGAAGGCTGAGGTCACCACGCTCGCCGTGGCCGACCTGGGCATTGATGGCGTGCCGTCCACCACCACGGTTACCGCCTCCGCGCAGCGCCCGGCCCGTACCGCCGGTGAGGTCATCACGGATACTGATCCGGCCGTGGCTGCCGCCAAGGTCGCGGACTTCCTGGCCGCCAAGAATCTCATCGAGGGTTAAAGGAGAAAAATTATGTCTCACGTTTATGTCCTAGTTGAGCACGAAGCAGAGCAGCTGAGCCCCGTCACTGGTGAGCTCATCACCGCCGCCCGCGCACTTGGTACCGTCTCCGCCGTCGTCGTGGCGAAGGATGCCGCTACCGCCGCCTCCTTCGATGCCGAGTTGGGTAATTTCGGTGCAGCCCAGGTAGTGCAGGCGACCGCCGCGGACTATGAGCAGCGCATCGTCACCCCGGAGGTCGACGCCCTCCACGCCCTGGCCGCCAATAACCCGGCGCCCATCGTGCTGGCTGCGACTCCGACTAACAACGAGATCGCCGGCCGCCTCGCCGCCCGCCTGGGCTCGGGCGCCCTGGTCAACGTCGACGGCATCAATGCTGATGGCTCCGCGCACCACACCATCTTCGGCGGCTCCTACGAGACCTCCTCCACGGCCACTGGTTCCGTGGTTTACACTCTGCGCCCTGGCTCCGTGGCTGCCGAACCCCAGCCGGTCACCGCGGCACCCGCTCCCTTCGAGCTGCCCGCCGCCACCGTGAAGGACGTCACCGTCACCTCCTTCACTCCGGCAGAGAAGACCGCCCGTCCGGAGCTGACCTCCGCGAAGGTCGTCGTCGCCGGTGGCCGCGGCGTGGGCGATAAGTTCGCCGACGTGGTGGAGCCGCTTGCCGACGTCCTCGGTGGCGCCGTCGGCGCCACCCGCGACGCCGTGGACGAAGGTTTCTACGACCCGGCCCACCAGGTGGGCCAGACCGGCGTGACCGTCTCCCCGAAGCTCTACATCGGCCTCGGCATCTCCGGCGCCATCCAGCACACCTCAGGCATGCAGACCTCGGAGACTATCGTCGTGGTTAACCAGGATCAGGACGAGCCTTTCTTCCAGATCGCCGACCTCGGTGTGGTGGGCGACCTCCACGAGATCGCCCCGGCGCTGGTCTCCGAGCTTGAGTCCCGCAAGGGGGCCGGCAACTAATGCCTCGCTACCTCGATTACGCAGCTACCCAACCCATGCGCCAGTGCGCCATCGACGCATGGGTCGACGCCGCCGGGTCCCTCAACCCCGGCTCGGCCTATGGCTCCGGGCGTAAGGCACGCTCCGTGCTGGACGACGCCCGCGAGACCGTCGCCGAGCTGCTGGGCTGCGAACCCATCGAGGTAGTCTTCACCTCCTCCGGCACGGAGGCGGATAACATTGCCATCCAGGGTCTTTTCCGTGCTGCGCAAAGCGCAGCACCGGAGGCGGAGAAGCGCATCATCTCGACCCCCATCGAGCACCCCGCCGTCCTTGAGACCGTGGAGAAGCTCCGCGCTGAGCATGGCGCCACCGTGGATCTGCTGCCGGTCGATTCCACCGGCCACATCAGCGACTTAAGCGCCCTGGATACCCCGGCCGCGGTTGCCACCTGCATGTGGGCTAACAACGAGACCGGCGCTATACAGCCGGTCGCGGACATCACTCAGCGCGCCGCCGCGCAGAACACCCCAGTGCACATCGATGCCGTGCAGGTCGCCGGCAAGCTACCCATCAACTTCCATGAGCTGGGTGCCACCACACTCGCTGCCAGCGCCCACAAGTTCGGCGGGCCCCGCGGCATTGGCTTGCTGCTCGCACGCCGTACCCCGGCGCCTCAACCCATCGCCTTCGGCGGCGGCCAGGAGCGCGGCATCCGTCCCGGCACCGTCGACGTCGCGAGTGCGAGCGCGCTCGCCGCGGCCCTGCGCGAGTCCGTCGCGGAAATGGAGCAGGAAGACACCCGCCTGACGGCACTCCGCGACAAGCTCAAGGCCGGCATTGAGGACAGCATCGACAACGTCATCATCAACTCCACCGAGCCCACCTTGGCCTCCCACCTGCACGTGTCCTTCCCGGGTACGGATGGTGACAGCCTCATCATGCTTCTCGACGCCGCCGGTATCGAAGCCTCCGCCGGCTCCGCCTGCCACGCCGGTGTCAACCGCATGTCCCACGTGCTGGAAGCCATGGGCATTGACGAGGAACACGGGCGCGGCAGCCTGCGCTTTAGCCTGGGACGAATGACCACTGAAGAGGACATCGACGTGGTTATCAACGAACTTCCAGAGATTATTCGCCGCGCGCGGTCGGTGTAAACACAACAGCTCCCGGCCAGTACCGACGCCCAAAGACAAAGGCGAGCAAACGCGTTTCGCAATCTTCGGTGTTGTGCCACGGAGCCGATAGCCCATCAGGCACAATGTTGTCATGTCGAAGTTCTCTGAGGTCCTAGAACAGCTGCGTGAAAACCAACCAAAGGCTAAATATGGCATTGCCTTTGAGAAGCTGATGGTCAACTATTTCAAGACCGACCCGACCTTGAAGAACCAATTCGATGAGGTCTACCGCTGGACGGATTGGCGTTACAACGGTGGTAAGGCGGATACCGGCATTGACCTGGTAGCTCGCCGCGTGGATGACGGCACGTGGACCGCCATTCAGTGCAAGTTCTATGACTCCAAGGCACGCATCCAGAAGTCCCACCTGGATTCCTTCTTCGAGGCTTCCGGGCATTCTTTTGACACTGAAGAAGGCCGCCAGCACTTTGGCAGCCGCCTGATCATCTCCACCACGGACCACTGGTCCTCCCACGCGGAGGATGCTCTGGCCAATCAGATTATTCCGACCAGCCGCATTGGCATCTCCGCGATTGCGGAGTCACCCATCAACTGGGACGTGGCCTTCCCTGGCTCGGAGATACGCGATAAGACCATCCAGATCAACCTCTCCCAACGTGAGACTTTTGAGCCCCGCCCGCACCAGCAGGCGGCCATCGACAAAGCCATCGAAGGCTTCAAGACCCATGATCGCGGCAAGCTCATCATGGCCTGCGGCACCGGAAAAACCTTCACCGCGCTGCGCCTAGCGGAGCGCGTTGCTGAGGACAACGGCGGCAAGGCCCGCATCCTCTTCCTCGTGCCGTCCATCTCCTTGCTCTCCCAAACTCTGAAGGAGTGGACCGCCCAGGGCCGCCTCGACATGCGCGCCTTCGCGGTGTGCTCCGATAGCAAGGTTTCCAAGAAGGCCGAAGACATCGCCGTCTACGACCTTGAAGTCCCAGTTTCTACCGAAGGCAAGGACATCACCACGCGCTTTGAATCCGGCAAGCGCGCCAAGGGCCTCAACATCGTCTTCTCCACTTACCAGTCCATCCAGGCGGTGCACGATGCCCAGCAGGTAGGCCTCGATGATTTCGACCTCGTCATCTGCGATGAAGCCCACCGCACCACCGGCATCACCTTGGCCGGGGAGGATGCCAGCAACTTCGTCCGCGTCCACGATGCCGACTACATCAAGGCAGCCAAGCGCCTCTACATGACAGCCACCCCACGCCTTTATGACGAAGCCGTCAAGGGCAAGGCCGAAGAGCACTCCGCGGAGCTGGCCTCCATGGATGATGAAGCCATCTACGGCCCGGAGTTCTACCGCCTTGGCTTCGGCGAGGCCGTGGACAAGGGCCTGCTCACTGACTACAAGGTGCTCGTCATGACCGTGGATGAATCCGTGGCCGCCCAAGCTATGGCCCACAGTGAGAACAACCAGGTCAACCTTTCTCTAGCGTCTGCCATGATTGGCGCCTGGAACGGCCTGGCCAAGCGCTCCGGCGATTTGCAGGGCAAGAAGGGCGGCTTTGAGGAAGACGCCCAGCCCATGCAGCGCGCCGTGGCCTTCGCCAAGGACATCAAGACCTCCCAACTCATTGCGGAGACTTACCCCTCACTCATCGGTACACACCAAGAGTTGCTCAAAGAAAAGGCAGTGCTTAACGACGTCTCCCTCACCAACGTCGACCTAAACGTCGCCGCCCAGCACGTTGATGGCAGCATGAACGCCATGGAGCGCGGCACCAAGCTTTCCTGGCTGGAGGCTCCTTCAGGGGGGGGGGCAACAGTCGCGCATGCTCACCAATGCGCGCTGTCTTTCTGAGGGCGTAGACGTTCCGGCGCTGGACGCCGTCATCTTCTTCAACCCCCGCAACTCCATGGTGGACGTGGTCCAGTCCGTCGGCCGTGTCATGCGCAAGTCCGAAGGCAAGGATTACGGCTACATCATCCTGCCCGTGGCCGTTGCCAGCAACGTCTCCCCAGCAGAAGCACTCAACGACAATCAGCGCTTCAAGGTGGTCTGGCAGATCCTCAACGCGCTGCGCGCCCACGATGATCGCTTCAACGCGAAGATTAACTCGATTGCGCTTAACGGTAAACCCGATGATCTTCCGATCATCCCAATCCCTGTCAATCCGATTCCTGACGATCCAAACGATGCCAAGAAGGAAGAAGACCCTCGGGAGAAGCTCAATAGCAGCGACGCGAATATCGGTGGCGGCGATATTGACGAAGCAGAGCGACGCGGGGATCTCGCTAAACAGATGGCACTGTTTCCGCTGGAACAGTGGCAAGAAGCTATCTACACCAAGCTGGTGGACAAGGTCGGCACCCGCACTTACTGGGAAGACTGGGCCGACGACGTCGCTACCATCGCGGAGAACCAAATCACCCGCATTAGGGCGCTTCTCGACGGCGCCGATGGCTCCCTCCGCACCGAATTCGACAGCTTCGTCGAAGGCCTGCGCAATAACCTCAATGATGGCATCAGCGAAGAAGATGCCATCTCGATGCTCTCGCAGCACCTCATTACGGCACCAGTCTTCAACGCGCTGTTTGAGAACCATGACTTCATCACCCACAACCCCGTGGCCCAAGTCATGGAGAAGATGGTCAAGGCCTTGTCCAAGGCAAACCTCGATACCGAAACCGAGTCCCTGGAAAAGTTCTACGAGTCCGTCCGCGTCCGTGCTTCTGAGGTGAATTCCGCTTCAGGCAAGCAGCAGGTCATCAAGGAGCTTTACGAGCGTTTCTTCCGCAAGGCCTTCAAGAAGCAATCCGAGGCTCTCGGCATCGTTTACACCCCAGTCGAGATTGTCGATTTCATCCTGCGTGCTGCCGACGATGTATCCAAGAAGCACTTTGGCAAGGGATTGACCGATGAGGGAGTGTGCATCCTCGACCCCTTCGCGGGAACCTCTACTTTCACTGTTCGCCTCCTGCAATCCGGTCTTATCAAACCGGAAGACCTCGCCCGCAAGTACGCCAACGAGCTCTTCGCCACGGAAATCATGCTGCTGGCCTACTACGTCTCCGCGGTGAACATTGAGACCACCTACAACGCTCTGCGCGAAGAGGCAGCCCTGCGCAACGGCGAACCTGCACCCGAGTACGTGCCTTTCACCAACATCGCGCTGGCCGATACCTTCCAAATCCACGAAGAAGGTGACATCCCAGACCTCAACATCTTCCGCGAGAACAATGAGACCATCGAGCGTCAGAAGAAAGCACCCATCAACGTGGTGATTGGTAATCCGCCGTACTCAGTTGGTCAAAAATCCGCCAATGACCTCAACGCGAATCAGAAGTATCCAAGTCTAGATGAGCGGATCTCGGAAACTTATGCTGCTAGGTCCACCGCAACAAATAAGAACTCACTTTATGATTCCTACCTTCGTGCCTTCCGTTGGGCAACTGACAGGATTGGAGATCAGGGTGTAGTTATTTTTGTCACGAATAATGGTTGGATTGATGGAAATACCGGTGGCGGTATTCGTTTGTCCATGGCAGAGGATTTCACTGACCTCTACATATTCAACCTGAGGGGTAATTCTCGCACTGCTGGAGATGTCGCGAAGCGGGAAGGGGGAAATGTATTTGATATTCGTGTAGGTATTTCTATTGCTATCGGCGTGAAGAGCGCAAACAAGAAGTCTTTTGAATTGCATTATGCAGCTTCGCCTGACTATGCCTCCAAGGCGCAGAAGATTGAAGATGTGGTTAATGCAACTATCAATAATTTGGGTTGGCAGTCAATTGTTCCTAACAAGGAGGGGGACTGGCTGAATCAGCGGTCGGAGGAGTTTGAGGCATGGCCAGTTATAGGCGAAAAAAAGGGCGGTTCACTGAAGGTTTTCGACGTGTTTTCTGCGGGTTTGAAAACTGGTCGAGATGCGTGGGCCTATGCGCAAGCTGACGGCCAGCTGCTCTCACAGTTAACTCAACTGACCGATTCCTACTCCAAAGCCCTCCCTGCTCTGCAGACATGGTTTGGAGAGAACACCGTCACTAATCCGAATGCTTCAGATACCACTAGATTCTTGACAATTTATCCTCAGCATGCGGATTCTAAACAGATTTCATGGACCGAAATTCTCAAGCGATTGGCGGCAAATAACGAGCCGGTTCCAGTGAGGAGCGAAAGGATTTATACATCCCTTTATCGTCCATTCACTAGGATGAAATCTTATTTCGAGCCAGCTCTAAATGATAGGCAGTATCAGCTCCCTTCGATGTTCCCAACCCCGGAGCACCGGAATATTGGCTTCGTTGTTATGGCTCCGCGTGATGCAGCAATTTTCGCAGTGCTTGCGACGGACCTTATGCCGGATTTGTCTTTCTTTACCTACACCGGCCAATACTTCTCCCGCTTCACCTGGGCCGCCGTCGAAGCCGACGACGGTGGGCTGTTCGGTGAGGGGACCGCGGTAAAGCAAGGCGAAGCCAGCGTCTACGGTTCGATTGGCGAGGTCGTCGACGGCTACGTGCGCGTGGACAACATCACTGATGAGATTAAGGCTCTCTACCGTGATGCGCTGGGGTCAGACATCACGGGCGATGACATCTTCCACTTTGTCTACGGCAAGCTGCATGACCCCGTCTACCGCACGAAGTACGCGGCGGATTTGAAGAAGATGCTGCCGCATATTGAGACGCCGAGTTCACGTGCGGAGTTTGATAAATTCGCTGCTGCTGGCCAAAAGCTGATGGACCTTCACGTCAACTACGAGACCGTGGAGCCGTGGCCGTTAGACATTCAGGTCAAGGGCGATGAAGCAGACCGTGAGACGTGGCGCGTGCTCAAGATGAAGTGGGCCAAGCGCAAGGATCCGGAGACGGGAAAGAACGTCAATGACGTGACGAAGTTGATCTACAACAAGCGCGTGACCATTGCTGGCATTCCGGAAGAAGCTGACGAGTACATGCTGGGCTCGCGCTCGGCAGTCGCGTGGCTGATTGACCGCTACCAGGTCAAGAAGGATAAGGCTTCTGGCATCGTCAACGACCCTAACGATTGGGCCGATGAGGTTGGAAACCCGCGCTACATCGTGGACCTGATTGGGAAAGTCGTGCGCGTGGCGATGGAGACAGTGCGAATCGTGGATGGGCTGGGTTCCGAATAGCGATGCAATAAGCTGCGCCCGGTTACTCGTGGCTGCGGCTCATCCCGCTCAGGACTCCTGGATGATCAGGGTCCGCAAGCTTGGGTGGGGGCGTCGCCAAGCACTGCATAAGTATCAAGGTTTTGGACTTGGCACCTGGAGCCCAGCACCTAGGGTCGAGACCTAGAACAAATAGTTCGGCGCGAAGTGCGCGACGATGGGAATCACCGACGCGATCGAAAGCACGAGTGCGATGATGGCGTTGCGCTTGCGTTCGGGAACGTCAGAGTCAAGCGATGCGATGGCGATGAAGGCAAAGAGGGGCGCGAGAAAAGGCGTTGCAAACCACAGCCCGATGAACGCGAAAAGGCCGAAGAATCCGAACATGTAGGACGCGGCCCCATCAGGGCCTGATGCAGCGCTGTCTGCTAAGAGCAAGGAAAGGAATCCCAGCGCCCAGCTCCCCAGAAGGATAGCGGAGCCCCATAGGGCGAGTTTCTCGTTGAAGATTCCTGCTAAGCCGCGGCGTGGGGGAAGCTCAGATTCCTTGGGCTCTGCGGGCCGCTGTGGCTCATTGGGGAAGTGAGGATCGATGGAGGGCTGGTCCATGGGGGCTGTCCTTAGTCTGCATCAGTCTTTGGTGCTGACATTGGGCTGAGGTTGTTAAGGCTTAGACATCACAGAGGCAGCACCTAAAACATGTATTTCGGGCCGAAGTAGACAACGATGGGCACTATGCTCAATATCGCCAGCACGAGTGCGATTCTGGCGTTGCGTTTGCGTTCTGGCACGTCAGAGTCGAGTGATGCGAGGGCGAGGAAGGCAAAAAGCGTCGCGAGAAAAGGCGTTGCGATACACAGCCCGATGAACGCGAAAATGCCGAAGAATCCGAAGAAGAAGGACACGGCATCATCAGTGCCCGAAGTAGAGCTGTCAGCGATGAGCAAGGAAAGGAATCCCAGCGCCCAGCCGGACAGAAGGATTGCGGAGCCCCACAGTGCGAGTTTCTCGTTGAAGACTCCTTCCCAGCCGCGGCGTGGAGGTAGCTTCGAGGCTTTGGGCTCTTGGGGTGCGTTGGGGTCTTGAGATGCCTTGGGTGCGTTGGGTTCGGCAGGCTGCTGTGGCTCGTTGGGAAGGTGTGGGTCGATGGTGGGTTGGTCCATGGCGCTGTCCTTCGTCGGCGTCGTGATCACCTGATGGGGTGGTAGCGATGTGAAGCGCAGTCTAGCAGCGGTTGCTGCTGTTGGGAGCGGTTGTTGGGGAGTTGAGTTGTTGGTGTGGCAAAAGAGTTCAATGTTTCGCGTGTTGTTTCAGTGATTAGTGTTAATGCGGAGGTAGTGTGGCGCGCATGAGCCATGCACGTCGCCTTGTTACCGCCGCCGTTACCGCAGTAGCGGCCGTGGCACTGTCCGTATCCACTGCCGTTGCCATCCCGTCCTACGCACCTTCTGGTGTGGATGTCTCCGGCAATAACCACATGTCCCTGCGTGGGATCGATTGGGATGCTGTGAAATCCGACGGCCAGTCCTATGCCTTTGTCAAAGCCACCGAGGGCGTTGGGTTTGTCAACAACCACTTCGTGCGCGATGCCAATGCCGCAGCAGCTGCTGGTTTGAAGGTGGGCGCCTACCACTACGCACGCCCGGCAGGGGATGCCAAGCAGCAAGCGGCCAGCTTTGCTTCCCAAATCGCGCTGGTGCCGACGCAGACCCTGCCGCCGGTGCTCGACATCGAGGTTGATGAGGGCCTGAGCGCTAAGCAGCTGGAGGAGTGGATCGACACTTTCATGACGGAGGTAAGGTCCCTGACCGGCCGAACGCCGATGCTGTACACTTACAAGTACTTCTGGATGGGCCAGATGGGTAACACCACGCGCTTCTCCGAGTATCCGTTGTGGCTGGCGGCCTACCAGGACACCGCGCCGGACCCGGTCGGCGGCTGGGACAAGCTGGCCTTCTGGCAGCGCTCCGGTAGCGGCCGCGTAGCCGGCATCGAGACCGACGTTGACCTGAACCTCTTCAACGGCACTGAAGCCCAGCTGCACTCCTTCTCCGGTGGCAACTACATTGACTTCGGTGGCATCTTGGATGACTTGGTCATTCCGGGTGTGGACCTTGGTGATGACGCCGGTGTGCTGATTGCGGGCATCCTGGCTCTGGCAGCAGGTGCGGTGGCCGTTCCTGCCGTGGCCGATGCCGCGAAGGATGCGGGCTTGGACGTGGATCCGACCGGTCTTGTGAAGCAAGCAGAGAAGCTGCTCAACACCGGCGCTATCAGTGTCGATGATCTCAAGAGCCTGGCAAACAACGACGCCACCGTCGGCGACCTGGCCATCTTCCTTGACAACGCCCAGCACCTGCAGGACTTTGATGCCAACAACGTCAGCGAGCAGGACGTGGAGAATGCCAGCCGTGCCGCACGCAGTGCTGGTCACGCCGCGGGTGTGGAGATCCCGGCATTTGATTCCAAGCAGGTGGCGGACCTGCTCAAGAGCCTGCGCTAAGTCTCTTTAGGGCTTGAGTGTCCTTGACTCTCCGCGCTGTCCGGGGCGTCGTGGCGGGGGCTCGCGCCGGTAAAGAAGCGGCGGGTCCAGGACTCGTCGCGGAAGTGTGCGGGCACCGCACCGGAGAGCAGCGGCTTGGCCAGGGCGGCGGCTTCGGGGGAGCCGTCGTGGGGCAACTCGGTATCGGAGCCTATGAGGATGATGTTGCCGTAGCGCCGACCCTTAAGCATGGGAGGATCGGCGATAACGGCGACGTGGGCAAAGACCTCCGCCATGCCAGCTAGTTCTGCCTTCGCGCCCTGGAGATCGGAATGGTCACCGCAGTTGGCAACGTAAAGACCGCCGGGGGATAGGGTGGCGTGGGCGTGCTGGAAGAACTCTGTGGTGGTGAGAGGTTCTGGCGTGACAGCGCCCGCGAAGACATCCCGAATGATGACGTCGAAGCGGTTCGGCGGGAAACCTTCGGTGACCGCGCGTGCCTCGCCGGCGCGGATTTTCACGCGGGGAGCAGAGGGGATATCGGCCAGCTCACGGATGAACTCGGCCAGTTTGGCGTCGAGTTCGACGACCGTGTTGTGGGAATCCGGCCAGAGATTCGCGAAGTAGCGGGGGAGAGAACAGCCACCGCCGCCCAGGTGGAGCAGGCGCTTGCCAGGGGCGAGGTTCTCCACCGCGGCGGCAATCCAACGCATGTACTCGAACTCGAGGGTGCGCGGCTCATCGGGGATGAGGTGTGAGGATGGCACGCCATTGACGTTGAGGATGAAGGCACCGTCGCGGAAAGGATCCGGCTCGACGACGAGTTCGCCGGTGGAAATCTCGTAGGTGCCCGCGATGGAATTGGTGGTGTTGCGCTTTCTGCCCATAGTGCCTCTTAGCTTAGGGAATAGGCTGCGTGGTTCGTGTGTTGGGGTATGAGGTGCACCGCGACTAGCCTTGGTGGGCGATAACGAAACGAGAAGGGGAGAGCATGCGAGTATTGGTAGCCATGTCCGGCGGCGTCGATTCCTCGGTCGCAGCCGCGCGTGCGGTGGAGGCGGGCCACGACGTCATTGGTGTGCACCTGGCCCTGCACAAGGATGCGCAGCAGACACGTGAGAAGGCACGCGGCTGCTGCTCCTTGGAGGATTCCGCCGATGCCCGTCGCATCTGCGACAAGCTCGGCATTCCTTTCTACGTGTGGGACTTCTCTGAGGAGTTCAAGGAAGCCGTCATCGGCGATTTCGTGGACTCCTATGCCCGCGGTGAGACCCCGAATCCCTGCCTGCGCTGCAATGAGAAGATCAAGTTCGCGGCGCTACTGCGCAAGGGGATGGCGCTGGGCTTCGATGCGGTGGCCACGGGCCATTACGCCACAATCGACGATGATGGCTACATGCGCCGCTCCTTGGACGAGAACAAGGACCAGTCCTATGTGCTGGGTGTTATCACCAAGGAAGAGCTGGATCACTGCTTCTTCCCGATTGGCGATACCCCGAAGCCGCAGATCCGCGAGGAAGCCAAACGCCATGGCTTCTCCACGGCGGCCAAGCCGGATTCCTATGACATCTGCTTCATTCCGGACGGCAATACCCAGGCCTTCCTGGGCCGTTCCATCGGCCTGCGCCCCGGCATGATCGTGGATACCGAGGGCAATGAGCTCAAGGAACACGACGGCGCGTGGAACTACACCATCGGCCAGCGCAAGGGCCTCGACATCAAGACGCCGACTGCCGACGGCTCCCCGCGCTACGTCACCGACATCGACGCTGCCACCGGCACCGTCACCGTCGGATCGCGCGCCGACTTGGCCGTAACCCGCATTGAGGCCGATCGCCTGAAGTATCTGCACCCAGCGATGGAAGGTGACTTCGACTGCGAGGTGCAGGTGCGCGCCCACGGCTCTGTCGTTTCCTGCCGCGCTCACGTGGACCGCGAGGCCGACCGCATGACGCTGGAGCTGAACGAGCCGCTCTCCGGCGTGGCTCGTGGCCAGGCCGCCGTGCTCTATCTGCCGAGCCCGGATGAGCTGGGTGATATTGTCCTGGGCTCCGGCACCATCTGCGGGACTGAGTAGTTCTATCGAAGCACGCAGTCGGCGATGAGTCGGTCGAGGGCTCGAATATCGACTTTGGGCCCGATGTTGATTTTGAAGTGGCCAGCCCGTGTCCAGAGCTCCAGTTCAGCATTTACGTCCAGGAGCTTTCCGGCATTCTCCGTCGACCACATATTAATGGAGGAGTAAGGGAGAGAATAGATTTCGACTTTCTTTCCAGTGAGACCTTGAGAATCTCGGATAATCAATCGGTGGCTAGTGAAGACCGCTGCGTCTCGGACAGTTTTAAATGCGCAGATTGGCTTTTCGTTGGCTGCGAGAATTGACGGAATGTCGCTCGGAATCTCGCAAGGAGAATAGAAGGTCCAGCCAGAAAACTGTTCAAGTGCCACGGGAGTATCCTTTACTATCTGCGACTTAGTGGTTTGTGAATTGCATTATAGATGTCGCAGTAGTCTTTGATTCGGTATTAAAAGAAAAACATTCGGGAAGGAGAACAGATGACGGGATTCGCCCTTGGCCCCATGCCCGGTACCTCCATCGCAGAGGCCGCGGACATCATCATGGGGGAGACCGAGCTCCCTGCCATCCCGCAACTTCCCGAGCGCGGGTTGGGGTCGGATGCGGTGGGCCGCACGGCCAGCATGCTGGAGGCTATCTCCATCGACCGCGGCCCGCGCTCGTGGCGCATGACAGCGCGCCCGCAGCTGCTGACCCGGCGTACGTGGGACCGCTTGGAGCGCGATATCGACGAGGTCCAGGAAGTCTGGGGCGAAACCGTGCCCCGTATTAAGGTGCAAGCGCTCGGTCCCTGGTCGCTTGCGGCGAGCATTGAGCTTTCCGACGGCCACCGTGTCCTCACCGACCGCGGCGCCTTTAGCGAACTCGCGGAGTCACTTCTCTATGGCCTCCGCGCTCACGCCGCGGATGTTGCGCGCCGTTTCCACGGGGAGGTCGTCGTCCAACTCGACGAACCACTCCTCGCAGACGTTATCGCCGGCCGAATCCCCGGCACCACCGACTTCGATACCATTCCGGCGGTCCCAGATGAGGTAGCTCTTGAGCAGCTCCTTGTCTTCGAGGCCGACTACCTGCACGCCCCGCCGCTGTGGTCAGTCGCGCCTGCAGCCACGACTTTCCTCACGGATTTCCGTGGTCTGGAGACCCCGCGCCACCTAGACGGCTTGGGCGAGCACTTGAATGCCGGCCACCGCATTGGTCTGGGCCTTGAAGGCTCCGATGCCCGCGCGGAGGCCATTGCGCTGGCCCGGCATCTCGACCGCATCGGCATGCCGCGCGAGCTCCTCGTCGATTATTTCGACGTCTATCCTGTCAAGGCCTCTGCCAGATCCCTGCGCTCGGTTAACGAGACCGCCGGCATTCTCACCCGCGATGCTGGGGATCTCTAATTGAGCTTTCACCTGACCTAGGCCTCGAATATGAACCAGAACAGGCTAGATATCTATTGCAGCATGCTTTCTTTTGAAGGATAATCCCTGATTAAATCCCTCGTTGTCCTAGAGAAAGAACCACCTGCCATGCCAGAGTTCACAGCACAGGTTAAAGCGTTACGTTCGATGATCGAGTCCGGAGAGCTCGTCTCCGAAGATGCCGATGACCTAATCCAACTTGCCAAGCCAGGCGTCGTCCTTCCCTACTCCAACGGCACTCCCACCGAACATGGCTCGTACTTCGGAGGTAGACCGTATCTTCCGGAAGGTTCGACATGGCCCATTTCAAAGAACGGTCAGCCATTACTCCATATCATTCAGCTAAATTTTGCCGATATTGTCTGTCATGTGCGTGCGGAGGGGGCGTCGGAAAGCGAAGCAACTCTCGACGGATTGATTCCGGAGTCAGGAATTTTTCAACTCTTCGTCGGTGCTGATCCGTTCTTCGGCGGTTTCGATTCGGATTCGCCTGGCGATGGCATGGAAATTCGCTATATCCCTGAGCCTGCGGAAGGCTTTGGCAACCACAGCTTTCCTGGACCTCATACCGCGGAGCCTGCTGCCTTCGATGAAAAGCACGAGGATTTTTGTTCCCCGTTTAGCAAGGATCTTGGGGAGGTTATGAACTCTCCGATCTCCTTGTCTAGTGCAGTGGCAATGGTCCCTCCCACCGACTATGCAGTGTACGAGGCTTTGAAGTCTAGAAAAGGCGATGACTTTCTTGAAGAGTTTGATTACTTTGACGAGCTGGTTGAGTTGCGAGCCGCAGCCAGAAACCAAAGCGACATTATGCTTGGCGGTTTCCCAGCCTTCGCACAAGACCCTACGCAGCCTGAAGGGTACGTTCACTTCCTAGAAATCGATTCCACATATCTGGAAGAAGAAGAGCTTCCTTTCGAGGCCATGTGGGGTGACCTCGGTGTGGCCCACGTATTTCTGCACCCGGACGCATTGAAGAAAATGCAGGCTGGCGAGGCTGTCGTGTACCGCTCCGAAAACACTGGCAGGGCCGATGGTGCTGTCTTTTACTGGGATTGCGGCTAGTTTTGCTTCCCCAATTTCCCTTTTAATCAATCCTCCCCAGGCTGTCCGTCGCGGTGAAGTAGGCCTCCATATAAGGGATGACGAACTGGAGTTGGCCGTGTGCGGTGGGCTCGATCAGGTCGGCGTCGATAAGCCTTTGGCGCGTGGCCGACAGTGAGCGCACCGTCCGGTCCTGGTGAGCGGCGATGTTCTTGATTTCCGCCGTGCCGTTCTCCATAACCGCGCTCATCGCTTCGAGGAAGAGGCGCTGCGCTGGCGGAAGCGCCAGGGTAGCGGGCTGGTGGACCTGGGCGCCGAGAACCGAGATCGCCTCGGCTGACACTGCCGCGACGTCACCCTCCTCGATGCGGCTTCCACCCTCGCGCTGCGCCTTTCCCCAGGCCAATGAGCCCACCAGCTGCACCATGTAGGGGTAGCCTCGGGACAGCCGCACCGCAGCCGCAACCGCATCCTCGGTGAATTCGAGTCCGGACTGCGCCGCGGTTTCTGTGAAGGCCACCTTGGCGTTCGCGGGGGAGAGCGGCCCCAGAACGAACTTCTGCGCGCGGCGCAGGAAGGTCACACCCGGCAGGTCCAGCAGGCGGTTGACTCCCTGCGGAAGGCCCGCGGCGACAATAGCGACATCGAGCTCATCGCGCACCAAGTCTTGGTAGGTCACGGCCAGGGAGGTGAGGTCCTCGGCGTCTGCGTCCTGCACTTCATCGATGGTGAGCAGTACGCCAGTGCCTTTGAGCAGGCCTAAAAGCTCGCGCAGGCGGGTGTTCAACGTCGGTTTATAGGCTTCCTCGGTGTTGTGCTGGATGCCGATGGTTGCCAGGCCGCCAATACCGACGCGGTTGACCTTGCTCTTATCCGCCGGGGCAAGCTTGTCTATGATGCGCGGGATGGTGGTGTCCACGAGTTCCTCCACCAAGGAGCTGCGTCCCGAGGCCCGCAGGGTAATCCACCCGCGGCTAGAAGCGATATCTTCGAGCTCATTGAGCAAAACCGTCTTACCGATACCGCGGGCACCGCTGATGATGAGCGAGCGGCCCGGGCTGCCCGGCTGGGAGTCGAGTGCAGCCCGGAAGGTGTCGAGCACTGCCGTGCGCCCAACCCAAAAGAGTGGTGGAACGCCGAAGGTGGGGCGGAATGGGTTCTCATGTGGGGACATAGTCTCAATCCTAGGGCATTGGGAGATTTGGGAGACTTTTCTAAAAGCGGAGATTTGGGAGACTTTCGTCCCCCAGGTGGAATTAGGCGTCCCGCCCCGCCCGAATGGCGCCGACGATGTCAAAATCGCCGTTTATAGCTATAGGGTCACGCTGGGTGAGCTCCGCGAGCTTTTCCTGGACGCTGGGACGCGGCGAAAATTCAGGGCGTGAAGCTGTGGTTGTCAGGAGATCGCGCAGGTAGTTTTCCAAAGAAACCCCAGCGGCGTCAGCGCGCTTCTGAAGGGTGGCAATTACGGAGGGATTGACGTCGTGGATATGGACCGTGCGGTAAGCGGGAGCAGTCATAACGTCAGTCTACGGGAGGACTTAGATTGTGCTTGCGGGCTTCGAATCCATAGCCCGCCAGGCCACCGCACCGGCGTACACAGCACATGCGGCGACGAGGCCATACCACCAGAAGAAGTGGAGGTCCGCATTCCAGGGCAAGGTATATCCGATGAGCACGATGACGAAGGCAGTGATTGCTACGGAAACAACGCGCGGGACTGTCTTCCCTGGGGTGGTGAATGCCTTCCATGCGGACCATAGAAGGGAGGCGATGATAACGATCATGCTGATGGTGAGGAACACGGTAACTCCTTAGGATGCGAGCTCGTCGAAAAGAGCTTGGGCCAGGTTTTCGGTGCCGGCGAGGGAATCGTTGTTGGCGAAAGTAGCGCGTTTGGTGGCCGGGTCGATGATAAGCATCGTGGAATAGCCATAGGTGCCGCCGTTGTGCCAGTACCCAGCATTGTCCTTGCTGGGAGGCTGCCAGCCGTAGTCGGTATCGCCGTTGTCCATAAACCACTCGGCGAACTTGGCCATGTCACTCGCCGTGGAGCGGATCGCTCCCGCGGGTGCGGAACCTTCCATCTCCCAGGGCTCGGCGTGGCGGCCGGTATTGGTAAGTCCCCGTGGGGCGTCGTCAGGCACAGAGCCCGGCGTCATGAGATAGGTTTCGGTCATGCCGGCTGGCTCAAAGATGCGTTCTTTGAGCATCTGCTCATAGGGCTGCCCGGCGGCGGTCTCTACAATATGACCCAAGAGCCCGTAGCCAAGGTTGGAATAGGATTCTTCGCCGCGGTCCTTTAGCTCGGCCTTCGTGGCAGCGTCCACGATGTCCTCTACGGTCTCACCTTCATAGGGATTCGAACCGGTGATCGTTGAAGCGAAAAAGCTGAGGACGTTCGCTTTGGCGACGGCGGGTAGTCCAGAGGTGTGGTCGAGCAGCTCCCTTACGGTGACGTCAGCGACGGGCGCATCGCCGACATTGAGGACCTCGCCCACAGTGGTGTCAGTTCTCAGTTTTTCCTCTTCGACGAGCTGGTGGGCCAGTTCGCCAGTGAACATCTTGGTCACGGAGCCGATTTCGACCTCCGTGTGCTCGTCGCTGCCCAGTCCCGCAAAGGTGACCTTGCCGTCTTGGAGGGTAAAGGCAGTGAGGTTGTGGAAGCCGGACTCTGAGTGCTCTTCCAACTGGGCAGCTAAGGCTTCGTCGCCAGTTTTGTCTTTTGCCAGAGCAATTCTTTGCGGCCCCGTGATGAGCAGGATGGCTGCAACGGCAATGGCAGCGATGACGGCTAGGGATATTCTACGCATTAGTGGTCCTCGCTTGCAGTGATGATGGTGAGAAGGGGGATAACTCGGGCGGGGCGGATGGAATACTCGCCGCCAGACTTCGTGGTCCAGCCTGCATGGGTCAGCGCGCTCAAGTGGTGGTAGGCGGTGCCGGTAGAGGAGACGATGTCTTCTTCGACAAGCTCTGCGGCTGTCGCGGGTGCGGCGAGCAGGCGGCGCAGGATTTCGCCGCGGACTGGATGGGCAAGGGCGGATAGGCGCTCGAGGTTTTCTGCCCAATCCTCGTCGGTGACGAAGTTCGTGGGGCGCTGCCATTGATAGGCATAAGTGCGCTTGCCGACGTTTATGTTGCCGCCAAAGATGATGGAGCCGTCGGGAAACTGCTCGTTGGGTGCGAGGGCGTCGACCAGCCAGTAGGCCGAGCTTTCTCCAGTGGTGGATGCGGGGCCGGCGTCGGCAGTGTTGGTGCGCCCCTCAAGCACGGCTACGCGCGCTTCGAGTTCGGCGAGGCGTGCTTCGACTGTCGTTTCCATGATTTCTAGAATTCCAGAAATCTAGAAACCTGGCAAGAGGTAGTTGAGGATTGGGTGCTGGGGTTAAGAAATCATCGGCCACGCGGTGGACACATCCGAGGCGTCCCGCCCGCGGCCTTCCAGGTACTTCTTGAAGGATTCGCGGTCCTTGTACCACTCGACGGCCTGGTACTCCATGAGCTCGTTGGTATCCATCTGGGCTAGCTCGGGGAAGTGCTGGCGCACCTGTTTCCAGGCAACGCGGGCGGCCGCGAGGGCGTCGGCAGTCGCCTCATGCGCGTTGCTCAATTCCACGCCGTAATGGGCGGAGACCTCCTCCAAGGTGCGCTTGCCCTTGCGCCACTTATCCTTAACGCGGTCGATAACGAAAGGATCGAACACCGGGCCGTTGACCGTGAAGTCCCCGGTCAGCGCGCGCAGTACGGAGAGATCGTAGGCGGCGTTGTAGACGATGAGCGTGAGCCCCTCGTCCCAGGCCTTATAGATGGAATCGACCGTCTCCTTGAGCACCTCCTCGTGGGGGCGACCTTCCGCGCGGGCCTTCTCAGTAGTGATGCCGTGAATCTTGGCGGCTTCCTCGGGGATCTCCACGCCGGGGTCAGCGAGCATTTCCCGCTTGTCTACTTCACGCCCGTCGATACGCACCAGGGCAGAGGTGACGATGCGGGCTTCTTTGGGCTTTACGGAGGTGGTCTCGAGGTCGAAGGAGAGCATGCGGGTGGCGTCGAAGTTCATGGACAACACTCTAGCGCCCGGCTCGGACACGCACTGTGGAAGTGCTGCAGAATGACGGACGAACTCTTGCAGAATGACCATCCGCAGGTCACAGGCTTGTCCAGAGTCCCCGCTACACTAGTGACTCGTGAGTGATGCAGTAGATATCCAACGCGAATGGTCCGAGCTTGCCCAGGAAGTGCGCAAGCACCGTGAGTTGTACTACAACGGTGAGCCGTCAATCCCGGATGCGGACTTTGACGCGCTCTTCCAGCGCTTGCTGGCGCTTGAGGCGGAGCACCCGGAGCTGCAGACCCCGGATTCGCCAACCCAGCAGGTCGGTGCTGCGCCGGAAGGTGCTGTCGACATCGAGCACCTGGAGCGCCTGTACAGCTTGGACAACGTCTTCAGTGCGGATGAGCTGCAGGACTGGCTGGACCGCACGCCGGCCGAGGCTTATCTGACCGAGCTCAAGATTGATGGCCTGTCCATTGATTTGGTCTACCGCGATGGCAAGCTCGCTACGGCCGCCACACGCGGTGATGGTCGTGTGGGCGAGGACATCACCGCCAATGCACGCGTTATCCCCGATATCCCGCACGAGCTGACGGGTACCAAAGAGTATCCGGTTCCCTCCCTGGTCGAGGTCCGCGGCGAGGTGTACATGCGCCCGGATGAGTTTGAGGAGATCAACTCCGCGCGCCGCGAAGACGGCAAGCCCACCTTTGCCAATCCCCGTAATGCGGCGGCGGGCGGGCTGCGCATGAAGGACCCAGAGGACGTCAAGAAGCGTCGGCTCCACATGGTCTGTCACGGCATTGGCGCGCGCGAGGGATTCCAGCCCACCTCGCAGCACGATGCTTACAAGGCCCTAGAGGCTTGGGGATTTCCGGTGTCTCCCTATACCCAGCGGGTCACCACAGCCAAGGAGGTACAAGAGCGGGTCACGTACTGGGAGGAGCACCGCCACGACGCCTACTTTGAAATGGACGGGCTTGTCATCAAGGTCGATGACCTGGCCAGCCAGCGCGCCTTGGGCGCGACTTCGCGCGCGCCGCGCTGGGCTATTGCCTATAAATACCCGCCGGAGGAGGTCACCACCAAGCTGCTCAACATCGAGGTCGGTGTGGGACGTACCGGGCGCGTGACGCCTTTCGCCATCATGGAGCCGGTCTTCGTCTCCGGCTCGACCGTTTCCATGGCCACCCTGCACAACCAATTCGAGGTCAAGAACAAGAATGTCCTCATCGGGGATACCATCATCATCCGCAAGGCCGGAGAGATCATCCCTGAGGTCCTCGGCCCCGTTCTGGACAAGCGCGATGGCAGCGAGACTGAATGGGTCTTTCCGGAGAATTGCCCTGCCTGTGGTACGAAGCTGGCTCCGCAGAAGGAAGGCGACCAGGACTGGCGCTGCCCGAACACTCGTAGCTGCCCGGCCCAGCTGGCGGCACGCCTGGAATACCTGGCCTCCCGCAAGGCGCTCGACATTGGCGAGCTGGGGGAGAAGGCTGCCGCGGATCTGATTTCCTCCGGAGTGCTCAAGGATGAGGCGGACCTCTTCGATCTCGATGAACAAGCACTCCTCAAATCCTCGGTCTACACCACGCAGAAGGGCGCGCTCAATGCTTCGGGTAAGAAGCTGCTGGAGAACCTCAAGACGGCCCGCCAGGCTGAATTCTGGAGGGTGCTCGTCGCGCTGTCGATCCGCCACGTCGGCCCCATTGCGGCACGTGCACTAGCCACCCGCTTTGGCTCCATGGAAGTGCTGCGCGCAGCATCGGTCGAGGAGCTGGCGGATACCGATGGTGTGGGCACCATCATCGCGGAATCCTTCAAGCAGTGGTTCGAGGTGGATTGGCACGACAACATCGTGCAGAAGTGGACCGCCGCCGGGGTCACCATGGAGGAGGAAGCCAGCGATAAGCCGGCGCAGACCCTTGAAGGCATCACCGTGGTGGTGACCGGTACCTTGGAGAACTTCACTCGTGATTCGGCCAAGGAGGCCATTATCACCCGCGGCGGAAAGGCATCCGGTTCGGTGTCTAAGAAGACGAACTACGTCGTGGTCGGAGAGAATGCCGGATCCAAGGAACAGAAGGCCCGCGATCTGGGGCTGACCATCCTGGATGAAGAGGGCTTCACCCGTCTGCTGGAAACGGGCGAGGCATGAAGCTAGCCGCCTTCGACCTCGACGGCACCATCTACTTCGATGGGTATATGCCTGAGGAAGTCCCAGAGGCCATTGCGCAGTGGCGCGCTGCAGGCAACCTCGCCGTCGTGGCCACGGGTAAGTCGCCGCACTCGGCGCGGCGTGCGCTTGAGCCTTTCGGCGTCGAGTTCGATTACTTCCTGCTGTGCAACGGCACCGTCATTATGGATGGCGACTATGAGTTGCTCTATGAAAGCCACGTGCCGCCCGAAGTAGTCCGCGCTGTGTATGAGCGGGTTCGTGATATCCCGAAGCTCGACCTGTACTGCACGCGCCTGGAAGGCCTCGATGGCCACCTCGTGCGCAACGTAGCGGGCGTTCACAATCCCATCATCAGCGAGCCCGTTCCGGTTTCACCCGAGCGCATCGAGAAGGAGGTCTTTCCCCTCGTCGCCGCCTGGACGCCGGGTGACCCAGAGCTACAGAAAGAGATTGCTCAGTGGGTGACGGACCGCTTTCCCGTCGGCACCGCGATGAACCGAAACTTCTTCGATATCACGCCGCCCGGCCACGACAAGGGCTTCGCCTTGACCTGGCTGCTTGAACATCTTAGCCGCGAGCGTTCCGAAATTGAGCTCATCACCTTAGGCGATGGTCACAATGATCTGCCTATGCACGCGCTTGCCGACGTCTCCCTGGCCTTCCCCTGGGCGCAACCCGACCTCCAGGAGGCGTGCACCGCGGTGGTGGACTCGGCCGTGAAAGGTCTAATACACTACGGGGCATGAAGATTGCGGCTTTGGACATGGATGGAACCGTTTACGTCAACGAAGACATAACTGAGGCCGTAAAGGAAGCCATCGCTGCGTGGCGGGCCGCTGGCAACCTCGCCATCTCCGCGACGGGCAAGTCCATCGCCAATGCACGCAACACCCTTGAGCCATTCGGCGTGGAGCTGGATTACCACGTGCTCTACAACGGCACCGTCATCACGGACGGCGATTACTCGATCCTCCACGAGGAGCACTTGCCCAGCGATATCGTCCAAGCCGTCATCGACCGTTTCACTGGGCTGCCGTTGAATATCTACCTCACAGGCTTGTCTGGAGCAGACCAGGTGGTGTGGGATGGGCTGGCTGGCCGGGAATCCTCGATGGTGGCGAATACGGAAGTGATGGATCCGGGGGACGTCGCCAAGCGCAGCACCGTTCTCATGTCCCTGTGGATTCCAGGCAACGCTGAGCTGCGCCGCGAGGTCGACGAGTGGGTCCGCGCGAATTGTGCAGTCGAGTCCTCGTTCAACTGCGACTTTTACGACATCATGCCGCCCGGGCACAACAAGGGCGAGGGCTTGACGCGGTTGCTTGGCCACCTCGGTCACGAAGGAGCTGAACTCTACACCTTCGGCGATAGCTTTAACGATCTCTCGATGCACTCCATCGCCACCGAGTCCTTCACGTTCCCGGGAACGCAGATTACTGACGAGGTGGACCACGTGGTTCCTGACGTCGCCGCGGGACTCAACGCATTGCTAACTAGGTGAGGAAGGCGCCCAAGATAGCGCCCAAGTCACCCAAGTGCTCGACCTCGGAGGCAAGGTAGTCCGGTCCGCCGACGCGGCCCATGACGACGACATACTTCGTGCCCACGAGGGGAGCGGCAGCCAGCGCGGATTCGATCAGCGTCCACGACTCAGGAATCCACGTGTCCTTCTCCGGATTGAGCACGCGCGCCGAGGTGATGTTGAGGTCGGTGGGGATCGAGCCGTCGTCGGCAGGCGCGGCGTCGGAGGCAGCAATGCGGCTGATCTTGTCGTCATTAGCAATGACGATGGCCCAATTGGAGGTCAGCGCCTTCGGGATTGCTGCACACACCTCCTTCATAGCGGCGGTGACGTTGCGTTGCGAAGCCACCTTAGCCAGCACGTGGATCTGCCCACGGCGGTCAACGCGTCCACTGAAGGGGCGGATGGAGTCAACTTCTACGCCCTCCACGGTCTGTGCAGCGGTGATGATCTCATCAGCCATGGTGGACTGGGGGAGATCGAGGACGATGTCATCCATGACCGTGCCGTCCGGGAAATTCTCCACGATATCCACGGAACGAATATCGGCCTCGATGCTGCCCATCGCGTTGGCGAGGAGGCCAAGGCTGCCGGGAGTGTCAGGGAGTAGGACACGGACGAGATACGACATATCGTTCTTTCTGGGGGAAGATGACTAGGTAGGGAAATCGCTGATGCGAATAGTTTGTACAACTTGATCGATGGTACCCAACGTATCGAATACTATTCAATAGCTTCAGTGGTGTGTAGGGGGAGGAGTGGTGGTGGCGTGGCACCAGCCGTGCAGTACCATGGGTGCTTAGCTATCAACCGTCTCAATGAATAAAAGGATGGAGTTCGCGTGTCTGATATTTCGCGTGACGAGGTCGCGCACCTGGCAAAGCTGTCGCGATTGGCCCTGAGCGAGGAAGAACTAAAACAGTTCGCCGCGCAGATCGACGAGATCGTGGACTCGGTGTCCGCGGTTGGCAAGGTCGAGGCTGAAGGTGTGGAGCCGATGTCGCACCCGCACTCCGTTAACGCCCCGATGCGTGAGGATGTCATCGTGCGCACCCTCACCGCTGAGCAGGCTCTGGATCAGGCGCCCGCGACCGAGGATGACCGCTTCATGGTTCCGCAGATTCTGGGTGGAGGAGACGAATAAGAATGGCACAATTCATTGCGCCCACCGAGGGCATTACCGCACTGACCGCCGCCGAGCTGGCTGAGAAGATTCACTCCCGCGAGCTCACCTCCCGCGAAGTAACTCAGGCCTTCCTGGACCGAATCGCGGAGACCGATGGTGAACTCAACGCCTTCCTGCACGTTGGTGCTGAGGAAGCGCTGGCGGCTGCCGACGCCGTCGATAAGTCCCTCGACGCCGGCGAAGAACCAGCCTCTGCCCTGGCTGGCGTGCCGCTGGCGCTCAAGGACCTGCTGGTGACTACCGACGCCCCGACGACCGCCGCCTCCAAGATGCTGGAAGGTTGGGTCTCACCCTATGACGCCACGCTGGTGACCAAGCTGCGCGAGGCCGGTATTCCGATCCTGGGTAAGACGAACCTCGATGAGTTCGCGATGGGCTCCTCCAACGAGAACTCCGCTTATGGTCCGGCCCACAATCCGTATGACACCGAGCGCACTCCGGGCGGCTCCGGTGGTGGTACCGCGGCAGCCCTTGCTTCTGGTCAGGCTCCGCTGGGTATCGGTACCGACACCGGTGGCTCTATTCGCCAGCCGGCCGCTCTGACGAACACCGTGGGCGTAAAGCCGACCTATGGCACGGTGTCTCGCTACGGCCTCATCGCCGCTGCAAGCTCCCTGGACCAGGCTGGTCCGACCGCCCGCACGGTCCTGGATACCGCACTGCTGCACGAAATCATTGCCGGCCACGACTCCTTCGACGCCACCTCCGTGGACAAGCCGGTTGCGCCGGTAGTCGCCGCTGCCAAGGAGGGCGCTAATGGCGATCTGTCCGGCGTCAAGGTTGGCCTGATCAAGCAATTCGAGCGCGATGGCTGGCAGCCGGGTGTGATGGAGGCCTACCACGCAGCCGTTGAGCAGCTAAAGTCTCAGGGCGCAGAGATCGTTGAGGTCGACTGCCCGCACTTCGATGACGCTCTCGCTGCCTACTACCTCATCATGCCGTGTGAGGTCTCCTCCAACCTGGCCCGCTTCGACGGCATGCGCTACGGCCTGCGCGTGGGTGATGATGGAACCCACTCTGCGGAAGAGGTCATGTCCCTGTCCCGCGCGGCTGGCTTCGGCCCCGAGGTCAAGCGCCGCATCATGCTGGGTACCTACGCCCTGTCCGTCGGCTACTATGACGCCTACTACCTCCAAGCGCAGCGTGTTCGCACCCTCATTGCACAGGACTTTGAGCGTGCCTTCGAGCAGGTCGATGTCCTCGTTTCTCCGACCACCCCGACCACAGCCTTCAAGCTGGGCGAGAAGGTCGAGGACCCGATGGAGATGTACAACTTCGACCTGTGCACCCTGCCGTTGAACCTCGCCGGCGTGTGCGGCATGTCCGTTCCTTCCGGAATGGCATCCGACACCAACTTGCCCACCGGCCTGCAGATCATGGCACCGGCATTTAAGGATGACCGCCTGTACAAGGTCGGCGCCGCCTACGAAGCAGGGCGCAAGTAGTAGACACACTTCGGGCCAGCCCGTAGTGCGCATGAGCCGGGGTCTTTCACTGACGTGGGAGGCCGCCGGCCTTCGTCGTTTTATTCGACGGTGTGGGTTCGTTGGTTCGTAGTCTTTCTCTTTTCCTTTCGGTTTCCTTGGTCGGGTTTCGTCGTTTGAAACGACGGGGTCCTTCGGCTTTCGTCGTTTGAAACGACGGGGTTAGAAGGGGA